>NZ_JBJLSK010000003.1:0-232948 GCF_050871965.1 Kineococcus lubricus | reverse complement strand
ACGGCACCCCGCTGCACACCACGCACGCGCAGAACCAGCGTGACGTGACGGTGACGTTGCCGGCGAGCGGTCTGTACCGCGTCGACCTCAGCGACGACGTCCACTCCGGGTCCCAGCAGCTCACCCTCAGCGTCCGCTGAGGCACCGGCCCGGGGAACCCGCCGGGCCCGGTCTCCCGGGCCCGGCGGGGTTCACCAGCCCCAGCCGCGCCGGGCACCCAGTTCGTGCACGGCGCGGTCCAGCGTCGCGGCCACCCGGGCCCGGTCGGTGTCGCCGTGCGACAGCCGCAACCGGCTCACGACGTCGCGCCCCTCGGTGAGCAGACCGCCGCGGCGGTCGGCCTCCAGGACGACGTCCACGCCCTGCGCGTCGGCGAGGAAGGTGACCTCCAGCTCGTTCACCTTCCGCACCCCGGCGGGCGGGGCGAACTCCAGTTCCTGGTAGAAGGGCAGGTCGGAGCCGCGCACGCGGCCCTTCTCCACGTCGGCGTGCTTGAACCGCCAGCCCAGCGACCCGAGGGCGTCGACCACGGCCTGCTGCACCGGCAGCGGTGCCACGGTGAGGCCGTCGAGGTCCCCGGGGTCGACGGCCCCGGCGATGACGAGCCGGGTGGCCACGCCGACGGCCACCCCGCGCAGGTGCCAGCCGCCGATCGCGGTGATCGGCGTCTGCCACGGCAGGGTCAGCGCGAACGGCAGCTCGGCCCGCTCGCCGGGCACGGTGGTGAACCCCGCGCCGACGCGGGCGCTGCCGAAGGCGACGTCCTCGCGCCACTCGGAGTCGCCGCTCTCCACCTCCACCCGGGCCTGCAGGGCGACGACGACCTCCTGGACGTCCTGGGGGACCTTGCCGCCGGTCACGACGACGCGGCCCCGCACGGGGCCGCCCGGCCGGGCGACGTCGTCCTCCAGCACCGTGTCCACCGTCGCCGCACCCGCGCCGAAGCGTGCGGCCAGGTCGCGCAGAGCCATCCCGTCCTCCGTTCCCGGGCCGCCGGCCGGCCCCCACCGGGTGGACGGGCGGGCCGCGCCGCGCGTTCCCGGGGCGGGAACGCGAGGGGCCCGGCCCCGCCGCGGCGGAACCGGGCCCCTCGTCACCGGGAGCGGTCGCGGGTCAGTCCCGCGCCGCCTTGACCCGCCCCTCGACGACCCCGAGCACCACGTCGGACGCCTTGCCCAGCAGCGCGAGCAGGATGATCGCCAGCAGCACCTGGTCGGTGCGGGAGGTGTTCTGCCCGTTGGTCATCTGGTAGCCGAGGCCGATGGAGGACGAGATGAGCTCGGCCGCGACGAGGAACAGCCAGCTCTGCGCCAGCCCCAGCCGCAGCCCCGACAGCAGCGCGGGCGCGGTGGCGGGCAGCAGGACGGAGGTGAACAGGCCGATCCCGCGGCGGCCGTAGGCGCGGCCGACCTCCACGAGCGCGGGGTCGAGGTGGGTGAGGGAGGACACGACGGTCGTGTAGACGGGGAAGAACGCCCCGATCGCGACGAGGGTGATCTTCGGCGGTTCCCCGAGCCCGATCCACAACCCCAGCAGCGGGACCCAGGCCAGCGACGGCACCGCGCGCAGCGCCCCGAGGGTGGGGGACAGCAGCCGGTACGCCAGCCGGGAGGACCCCGTCAGCCCGCCGAGCGCGAGCCCCGCCGCGGCACCGAGCGCGAACCCGACGAGCACCCGCTGCACGCTGATGGCGATGTTCGTCTGGAGCTGACCGGTGCCCCACAACTGCTGCGCCGCGGTGAGCACGTCACCGGGCGGCGGGAGCTGGCTGGGCAGGAACACCCCGGCCGCGGTGGTCGCCCACCAGGCCGCCACGAGGGCCACGGGCACCACGGCCCCCAGCCACCAGCCCGGCCGCAGCCGGCGCACCGGGGCGTCCACGGCCCGTTCCCGGGCCGGGGTGGCCGTGCTCACGCCGCGGACGCCTTCTGCGCGAACTCGGGCACGAGCAGCGTGTCGAGCGCCTTCGTCGCGGCGTCCTCGGAGGGGACGTCACCGGTGGCGGCCATGAGCGGGACGATCCCGGTGAGCACCGTCCGCTGCGCGTCGCCGGGAACCCCGTCGAGGTCGAGCGTGGTGCGTTCCAGGACGCGGGCGGCGACCTCCGGGGACAGCTGCGCGGCGGTCGCGTACAGCGTCGCGAGGTCGGCGGGGTTCGCGAGCGCCCACGCGCGGGCCGTCGCGTAGGCGTCGACGACCTGCTGGACAAGGTCGGGGGAGTCCTGGATGAACTCCTCGCGGGCGTTGAGCACGCCGTAGGTGTTGAAGTCGACGTTGCGGTACAGCAGCTTCGACCCGGCCTGGAGCTCGGTGGCCGCCATGTTCGGGTCCAGCCCGGCCCACGCGTCGACGTCGCCGCGTTCGAGGGCGGCGCGGCCGTCGGCGTGCTGGATGTTGAGGATCTCGACGTCGGTCCCGGACAACCCGGCCTGGGCGAGCGCCTGCTGGAGGAAGAAATACGGGTCGGTGCCGGTGGTGGCCGCGATCTTCTTGCCGCGCAACCCGGCGACGTCGGTGACGGGGGAGTCCTTCCCGACGACGAGCGCGGTCCACTCCGGCTGGGAGTACACCTCGACGGTCTGCACGGGGGAGCCGTTGGTCCGGGCCTGCAGGACGGCCGAACCGGCGGTGGAGGCCAGGTCGAGGTTGCCGTTGCGGAGGAACTCGTTGGCCTTGTTGCTGCCCTGGGACTGCTCCCACTGCACGGTCAGGCCGGCGTCCTCGAGGATCCTCTGCTCGCGCACGACGAGGCTGAGGGGGTTGTAGAGGGCGTAGTCGAGGCGGACCCGGTCGCCGCCGCCGGACCCGCCGGCGGCGGCGGTGGCGGCGCCGCCGGAGGACGACTCGCCCTGCACGCAGCCGGCCGTGGTGAGGGCGAGGGAACCCAGGCCGAGGCCGAGCAGGGCGCGACGGGTGGTGGTGCGGGGCAGCGTGGACACAGTTCTCCCGGGGGTGCGGTGGTGGGGGGTGCGCGGGGGTTTCAGGCGGTGCGGGGGACGCCGAGCAGGTCGAGCAGTTCGACGCGCAGCCGGGCGGTGGCGGCGTCGGCGCGGTCGCGGGGGCGGGGCGCGCCGACGGCGAGGTCGCGCACGACGCGGGCGCCCGCCTCGTCGTCGTCGTTCCCGTCCTTGCCGAGCACGAGGACGCGGTCGGCCAGGTGCAGCGCCTCGTCGACGTCGTGGGTCACGAACACGACCGTGGCGCCGGTGCCGCGCTGGACCTCGTCGAGCAGGTCCTGCATGCGCAGCCGGGTGAGGGCGTCGAGGGCGGCGAACGGCTCGTCGAGCAGCAGGACGCCGGGGCGGCGGACCAGGGCGCGGGCCAGCGCGGTGCGCTGGGCCATGCCGCCGGAGACCCGCCGGGGCCGGTGCCCGGCGAACCCCTCCAGGCCGACGACCTCCAGCCAGCGCAGCACCTCCGCGCGGCCCCGGGCGCGGTCGGTGCCGCGGGGCAGGCCGAAGGCGACGTTCCCGGCGAGGTCGCGCCACGGCAGCAGGCGCGGTTCCTGGAACACGACGGCGGTGCGGGGGTGGACGCCGCGGACGGGCTGCCCGGCGACCTCGACGGTGCCGGTGGAGGGGGTGTCCAGGCCGGCGACGAGCCGCAGCAGCGTCGACTTCCCGCAGCCGGAGGCGCCGACGAGCGCCACGGTGCTGCCGGCCTCCAGGTCGAGGTCGAGCGGCGCGAGGACGCGGTGCCCGCCGAAGGACCGGCTCACGCCGCGCAGCCGCACGCCGGCGGCGTCGACGCGCGTGCCGCCGGGGGCGGACGTGGACGCGGTGGCGGTGGGTGCGGTCGTCACGCGATCTCCTCCATCGGTCCCGGCGTGAGCACCACACCTCACGAGGAGGCGGTTGCTGCGGCGTCGACGAGCCAGGTCTCTCGGCCGCTCTGGATGGTGGGCACACTGTAGGCCAGCGGCGGGGGTGGTGCCGAACGGGTCGCCGGACCGGCGCCCCTCCGGCACGCTGTCGGGGTGGTCGACCGCCTGCCCTCGCCCGAGGCCGTGGCCCTGACGGGGCCGGTGATGATGCACCAGCACTGGGACGACCTCGCGTTCCTGCACTGGGCCGTGGACCCGGGCCGGGTCGCGCCGCTCATGCCGCCGGGGGTCCGCCCCGACGTCCTGGACGGCGCCACCTACGTGGGCCTCATCCCCTTCACCCTGCGCGGGGCCGGGCCGGGGCGGCGGGGGAGCGTGCCGTACGCGGGGACGTTCCTGGAGACGAACGTGCGGTTCTACTCCGTCGACGACGAGGGCCGCCGGGGGGTGGTGTTCGCGAGCCTGGACGCGAGCCGGCTCGCCGTCGTCCTCGGCGCGCGGCTGACGTTCGGCCTGCCGTACCGCTGGTCGACGATGCGCCACGCGGTGCGCGTGCGGGACGGGGCGCGGGAGCTGCTGTGGACGTGCCGGACCCGTGCGGGGGTGCGCAGCCGGGTCGCCGTCCGCGAGGGCGCGCCGGCCGTCGACGACCTCGGGGTCTTCCTCACGTCGCGGTTCGGGCTGCACGTGGAGCACCTGGGCCGCACCTGGTGGATCGCCAACGAGCACGAGCGGTGGCCGTTGCGCTCGGCCGAGGTGCTCGAGCTGGACGACGGGCTGGTCGCGGCGGCGGGGTTCGGGGTGTCCGGGCCGCCGGACCACGTCGCGTTCGCGCGGCGGGTCACGACCCGCTTCGGGCTGCCGGGGGAACTGGGGCGTGGCACGGTTCGTTGACCACCGCGTACCGTCCCCGGAACCAGGAGAGGACCGCCGCCGCCGATGCGCGACGACGATCACGACGACCCTTCAAGTACCTGCGCGAGCACCCCGGCGCCCGACCACGGTGAGGTGGTCGCGTGACGGAGGTGCTCGCCCTCCTCCTCGGCGTGCTGGTGGTGTTCGTCATCACCGTGGCCACGGGGTACTTCGTGGCCCAGGAGTTCGCCTACATGTCGGTGGACCGCTCGGCCCTGGGGGCCCGCGCGGACGCCGGGGACCCCGGTGCGGACCGGGCCCTGCGCGTCACCCGCCGCACCTCGTTCATGCTCTCCGGTGCCCAGCTGGGCATCACCGTCACGGGCCTGCTCGTCGGGTACGTGGCCGAACCCCTCATCGGGGAGTCCCTCGGGGCGCTGCTGGGCGGGGTCGGCGTCCCGACCGCGGTCAGCGTCGGGATCGGCGGTGTCATCGCCATCGTCTTCTCGACGTTCGTGCAGATGCTGTTCGGCGAGCTGTACCCGAAGAACCTGGCGATCGCGAAGCCCGAACCGCTGGCCGTGCGGCTGAGCCGCTCCACGCTGGTCTACCTGCGCGTCTTCGGGGTGCTCATCGCGTTCTTCGACGCCTCCTCCAACGCCCTGCTGCGGGCGCTGAGGATCGAGCCGGTCCACGACGTCGAGCACGCCGCGACGGCCAAGGACCTCGAGGCGATCGTCGAGGAGTCCCGCGAGAGCGGCGACCTGCCGCCGGAACTGGCGGTCCTGCTCGACCGGATGCTCGACTTCCCGCAGCGCGACGTCGAGCACGCGATGATCCCGCGCTCGCGGGTCGACACGATCGGCGAGAGCGACGACCTCGGGCTGGTGCGCGCGCTGATGGCCGTGGGCCACTCCCGCTACCCGGTGCTGGCCACCGGGACCGACGACGTCCTCGGGGTCGTGCACCTGGCCGACCTGCTCACGACGACCGAACCCGACAGCGCCCACGTCACCCGCGTCATGCGGCCGCCGCTGGTCGTCTCGACGTTCACGACGCTGCCGGACGTGCTGCGCCAGCTGGGCGAGACGAAGAACCAGCTCGCCTGCGTCGTCGACGAGTACGGCGGTTTCGCCGGCGTCGTCACCGTCGAGGACCTCGCCGAGGAACTCGTCGGTGAGATCACCGACGAGCACGACGAGGACGACCCCGCGGGGTACGTGCCCGTGGAGGGCGACGGCGTCTGGGAGATGTCCGGTGAGGTGCACGTCGACGAGGTCGAGCGCTCCCTGGGGGTGGACCTGCCGCGCGGCGACTACGAGACGATCGCCGGGCTGGTCATGGCCACCCACGGCGGGTTGCCGCAGGAGGGCGCCGAACTCGTCCTCGACCTGCCCGCCGACCCCGGTGAACCCGGGGCCGAACCCCGCACGCTGTCCGTCCGCGTCCTGACCGTCGAGCGGCACGTGCCCGCCCGGGTGCGGCTGGAACTGTCCGAGGAGGTCGTGGCCGGTGACTGACAACTGGCTCGTCGTCGTCCCGGTGACCGTGCTGATCGTCGCCGCGAGCGCGTTCTTCGTCGCCGTCGAGTTCGCCCTCCTGGGCGCCAAGCGGCACCGGCTGGAGGAGGCCGCCGGGACCGCCTCCGGGCGGGCCGCCCTGAAGAGCTCGCACGAGCTGACCGTGCTGCTGGCCGGTTCCCAGCTGGGCATCACCGCCTGCGTCCTGCTGCTGGGGGCCATCAGCAAACCCGCCGTCCACCACTGGATCACCCCGGCCCTCGAGGCCCTCGGGGTCCCCGTGGTCGCGGCCGACGTCCTCGGTTTCGTCCTCGCGCTGTTCGTGGTGACGTTCGTCCACCTCGTGGTGGGGGAGATGGCCCCGAAGTCCTGGGCCATCGCGCACCCCGAGCGGTCGGCGCTGCTGCTCGCGGTCCCGATGCGCGCCTTCATGTGGGTGTTCCGCCCGGTCCTGAAGCTGCTCAACGAGGCGGCCAACGTCCTGGTCCGCAAGTCCGGCGTCGAACCCGTGGACGAGCGGGCCACCGCGCACACCCCGGAGACGCTGCGGCACCTGCTGGAGCACTCCACGAACGTCGGGGCGCTCGACGCGAGGTTCTCGGCGCAGCTGTCCGGGGCGCTGGACCTGGAACGGCTGACCGTGCGCGACCTGCTGCGCCCGGGGGCCGTCCCGGCGTGCGTGGCGGCCGACGCGACGGTGGACGAGGTGCGGGAACTGACCCGGCGCACGGGGCACCTGCGGATCCTCGTCGGGACCCCGCAGGCGATCACCGGCGTCGTCCACGTGCGCGACACCCTCACCGAGCCGTCCGGTGCGCCGCTGGCGCCGTTCGTCCGCGACGTGTTCGAGCTGGAGGCGGGGACCACCGTCCACGCGGCGCTGAAGCGGATGCGCGAGACGAGCAACCACCTCGCCGTCGTGACCGACGGGACGCGCGTCGAGGGGGTCGTGACGATGGCCGACGTGCTGCGCCGGCTGTTCCCCCGAACCGCCGCGGCCTGACCCGCGTGGCACGATCGGCCGGTGACTGAACCTGAGGTCCCCACCTGGGAGGAGCGGTTCCGCGCCGGTCGCGTCGGGCTGCCGGAGTGGGCCGAGGACGCCCCGGCGCGGTGCGTGGTCGACGCCACCGTCGCCGGGGTGCTCGAGGTGCACTCCTTCGACGCGGCGTCGGGGGAGCTGCACCGGCTGACCGACCGCCCCGAGGGGACCTCGGGCGCCACGATCGACCCCGCCGGGGAGTTCGCGTGGTGGTTCGACGACACCGCCGGCGACGAGTTCGGCGTGTGGCGGCGGCAGCCGTTCGGCTCGGCCCCCGGCGTCGGCGTCGAGGACCCGCTGGGCCTGCCGGCCGCCTACCCGGCGGGGTTGTGCCTGGGCCGCAGCGGCGTCGTCGTCGTGGGGTCGCAGGACGACGGGTACGGCACCCGGGTCGACGTCGTGTCCGCGCAGGGCACCCGGCGGCTGTACGAGCACCGCGAGGACGCCTGGGTGGGGGACCTGTCCCCCGACGAGCAGTGGGTCGCGATCGCGCACTCCGAGCACGGCGACTCCCGCCACCCCGACCTGCGGGTCCTGTCCCTGGCCGACGGCTCGACCGTCGCCGAACTGTCCGACGGGCCCGGCAAGGGTGTCTCCCCGCTGGGTTTCTCCCCCGTGCGCGGCGACGCCCGGCTGCTCGTGGAGCACGAGCGGTCCGGGCGGGCCGAGCTCCTGGTCCTGGACCTGCTGACCGGCCGCGAGGTGCAGATCGTCCTCGACGCCCCCGGTGAGGTCGCCGGCGGGGAGTGGACCCGCGACGCGACGGGCCTGATCGTGCTGCTCGACCACGAGGCCCGGACCCTGGCGTACCGGGTGGACCTGGGGACCGGTGCGGTGCAGCGGGTCGGGCCGTCCACGGGGACCGTCTCGGGCGCCACGGCCCGCCCCGACGGGGACGTGTGGATGACGTGGTCGTCCTCGGCGCAGCCCTCGACGGTGCGGACGCTGGACGGGACGGTCCTGCTGCGCGCGCCGGGGCGGCCCGCGCCGCCGTCGGTCGAGGTCCGCGACGTGTGGGCCGAGGGGCCGGGGGGCCGGGTCCACGCGCTGCTGCGCACCCCGGCGGGTTCGACCGGCCCGCTGCCGACGGTCGTGGAGGTCCACGGCGGCCCGACCGCGCACGACACCGACGCGTTCCGGCCGTACTGCGCGGCGTGGGTCGACGAGGGTTTCGCCGTGGTGCAGGTGAACTACCGCGGGTCCACCGGGTACGGGTCGGCGTGGCGGGACGCGCTGGAGGCGCGCGTCGGGCACGTCGAGCTGGAGGACGTCGCGGCCGTCGCCGACCACCTGGTGGCCTCGGGCGTGGCCGATCCCGCGCGGCTGGTCCTGGCGGGGGCGTCGTGGGGCGGGTACCTCACGCTGCTGGGGCTGGGCACGCAGCCGCAGCGGTGGGCGGTCGGGCTCGCCGGGGTCCCGGTCGCCGACTACGTCGCGGCGTACGAGGACGAGATGGAGGGGCTGAAGGCGTTCGACCGGTCCCTGTTCGGCGGGTCGCCGGAGCAGGTCCCGGACAAGTACGCCGACTCCTCCCCGATCACGTACGTCGACGCCGTGACCGCGCCGGTCCTGGTGCTGGCCGGGCGCAACGACCCGCGCTGCCCGATCCGGCAGATCGACAACTACCTCGACCGCCTCGCCGCGCGCGGCGCCACCCACGAGGTGTACCGGTACGACGCCGGGCACGGGTCGCTGCTGGACGACGAGCGGGTCCGGCAGATGCGGGTGGAGCTGGACTTCGTGCGGCGGCACCTGCCCGTAGGGTGAGCCGCGTGAACACGACGTGGTGGCGCACCCACCCGGTGGCCCACCGGCTGTTGGCCGTGCTGGCCTGCGAACTCCTCCTGGTGGCCGTCCCCGGCCGGGGGTTCGGCGCGCTGGTGTGGCTGGCCCTCCACGTCTGGCTCCTCGCGCGCGTCCGACGCAGCAGCTGGGGGGCCTGGGCCGCCCTGCTGGGTCTGTCGGTCCTGGGCGCCGGGTCCGGGGTGGTCTCGGTGCTGCTGGCCGGTCCCGCGTTCGCCGCGCTCGCCGCCGCGGGCCTGAACGTCGCGGTCGCCGCGTTGCTGCTCACCCCGACGGTGCGGGGCTGGGTCGGCCGGTCCGGGCTCCTGTCCCTGCCGGGCGAGCACTGACTTGCGGGGTCCGGCCGGCGGTCAGGCCCCGGGGCGGTAGCGCATCCCGTCCAGCAGCAGGTCGATCGTCCGCTCGGTGAACTCCGGGTCCGGCGTCGACAACCGCGACAGCGTCGTGAGCAGTTCCGCGGGGGTGAGGCGGGCGGTGATCTCGCCCGCCTGCACCGCCGCGTCGAGCAGGGATCCCAGCGCCGGTTCGAACCGGCCGGAGAAGTACGCGGGCAGCGGTTCGAAGGCCGGGTCGCCGGAGTGCAGGGCCGCGGCGAGGCCGCGCTTGGCGGCGACGAAGCCGGTGAAGCGCAGCAGCCACCGCCGCAGCGCCTCGGAGGGCGGGTGCTCGGCCGCGAGCAGGGGAGCCTGTTCGGCGCAGGCGTCGACCTCGTGCCGGAAGACGGCGGTCACCAGGTCCGAGCGCTGCGGGAAGTGCCGGTAGACCGTCCCCACGCCCACGCCGGCCTTCGCGGCGATCTCGCGCACGGGGGCGTCGACGCCGACGGCCGCGAAGACGTCGCGCGCCGCGACGAGCAGGGCGTCGAGGTTGCGTTGCGCGTCGGCGCGCACCTTGCGTTCCACGGGTCTCCTCCCCTTGCGTAACCGGAACACTGTTCCGTACAGTTCCGGACGAACGTTCCGCTTCATCTTCCCACGGAGGAGCCATGCAGCACCGCCCGCTCGGCCGCACCGGCATCCAGGTCAGTCCCTACGCGCTCGGCGCGATGATGTTCGGCGCCGTCGGCAACCCCGACCACGAGGCCTCGATCGCGATCGTCCACCGAGCCCTCGACGCCGGGATCAACTTCCTGGACACGGCCGACGCCTACTCCCGCGGCGAGTCCGAGGAGATCGTCGGCAAGGCGCTCAAGGGCCGCCGCGACGACGTCGTGCTGGCCACCAAGTTCCACCTGCCCATGGGGGAGGACCCGAACGCGCGGGGGAACTCGCGGCGCTGGATCACCCGCGCCGTGGAGGACTCGCTGCGCCGGCTCGACACCGACCACATCGACCTCTACCAGGTCCACCGCCCCGACCCGGACACCGACGTGGAGGAGACGCTGTCGGCGCTGACCGACCTGGTGCGCGCGGGCAAGGTCCGCGCGATCGGGACCTCGAGCTTCCCCGTGTCCGAGATCGTCGAGGCGCAGTGGGTGTCGCAACGGCGGGGGCTGGAACGCTTCCGCACCGAGCAGCCGACCTACTCGATCCTGAACCGCGGCATCGAGAACGAGGTGCTGCCCGTCGCGCAGCGGTACGGCATGGGCACGCTCGTCTACTCGCCGCTGTCGGGCGGGATGCTCACCGGCCGCTACCGCAAGGGGCAGCAGGCGGACACGCCGCGCGCCAACAGGTTCCGGTACTTCTCCGACGAGCGCCGGCTCGACGTCGTGGAGGAGCTCGTCACCCTGGCCGACGAGGTCGGGGTGAAGCTGACCCACCTGGCGCTGGCGTTCGTCCTGGCGCACCCGGGCGTCACCTCGGCGATCCTCGGCCCGCGCACGCTGGAGCAGCTCGAGGACCTGCTCGCCGGGGCCGAGGTCGCGCTCGACGACGAGGTGCTCGACCGGATCGACGCGATCGTCCCGCCGGGCACCGACGTCGGCCTGCTGGACATGCAGTACCGGACGCCGCCGATCCTTGACGCGGCCCTGCGCCGACGCCCGCTCGCCCAGCGGCCGGCTCAGCCGGAGAACGTCAGGTAGAGCAGGGCGAGGTTCAGCGCCACGACGAGCCCGACGGCGACAGTGGCGAACACGCGGGTCCCGGGCCGGTTCACGTGCTCGCCCATGAGGTCCTTCGAACTCGTGAGCGCGACCAGCGGGATCAGCGCGAAGGGGATCCCGAAGCTCAGCACCACCTGCGACACCACGAGGGCCCGCGTGGGGTCCACGCCGATCCCGAGGCACACCAGGGCCGGGACCAGCGTCACCGCGCGGCGCACCAGCAGCGGCACGTCGACGCGCAGCAGGCCCTGCATGATGACGGCCCCGGCGTAGGCGCCCACCGACGTCGAGGCCAGCCCGGAGGCGAGCAGGCCGATCGCGAAGATGAGGGCGACCCCGGCGCCGAGGTGGGTGGCGACGGCGGCGTGGGCCCCTTCGAGGGTGTCGGTGCCGGGGACGCCGCGCAGGGCCGAGGCGGCCAGCAGCAGCATCGAGATGTTCACCAGGCCCGCGACGATCAGCGCCGCGACGACGTCGACGCGCGTCGCGCCGAGCACCCGGCGGCGCCGCGCGGGTTCGACGGTGCCGTGGTGGTCGCGGGCGACCGCGGAGTGCAGGTACACGGCGTGCGGCATGACGGTCGCGCCGAGCATGCTCGCGGCGAGCAGCACCGTCTCGGCCCCCTCGAAGCGGGGGACCAGACCGGCGGCGGCCTCGGCGGGGTCGGGGGGTGCGACCACGACCCCGGTCACGAACCCGACGACGATGATCAGCAGGAACCCGACGACGACGGCCTCGAACCGGCGGACGCCGTTGCGGTTGTGCAGGGCCAGCAGCCCCAGCGAGACCGCGCCGGTGATGATCCCGCCCACCAGCAGGGGCGTCCCGAACAGCAGGTGCAGCGCGACGGCGCCGCCGATGACCTCGGCCAGGTCGGTCGCGACGGCGACGAGCTCGGCCTGCGCCCAGTACGCCAGCCGCGCCCGGCGGCCCAGCCGGTCCCGCAGCAGCTCGGGCAGGGTGCGGCCGGTGACGACGGCGAGCTTGGCCGACAGGTACTGCACGAGGACGGCCATCGCGTTGGCGACGACGAGCACCCACAGCAGCAGGTACCCGTACCCGGCGCCGGCGGTGAGGTTCGCGGCGACGTTGCCGGGGTCGACGTAGGCGATGGCCGCCACGAACGCGGGACCGAGCAGGCGGAACAGCCCGCGCTCGGGGCGGGTGGGCGCGGCGGTGCGGGCGTCCGTCGTCATGGGGACATCATGCACGAGAGTTCGGCGCTCCGAACTCTGTTGTTCCTCGTGCCCCAAACCGCGATGATCACGCACCGCGGGGGAGGGGTTCGGATCGTTGGCCCCTCGCCCCCGATCACCGGGAGCGAGGGGCCAACGATCCGAACCCCGCGCGGTCAGCCGAGCGACTTGGCGTAGCAGACGGTCAACGGGCTGTCGGCCCACTCCCCGAACGGCGCGACCCGCTCGTACCCCAGCGCCTCGTACAGCGCCATCGCCTCCGGCTGCTTCGTCCCGGTCTCCAGCCGGACCCGCCGGGCACCGGCCGCGCGGGCGTCGCTCTCGAACCGGGCCATGAGGGCGCGGGCGACACCGCGGCCCCGGAAGCGCTCGTGGACGAAGACGCGCTTCATCTCCACCGTCGCCTCCCACCCCGCCTCGTCGACGTCGACGCGGGCGATGCAGCCCGCCGGCTCGGCGTCGACGTGCGCGACGAGGCAGACGGCGGCCGGGGACAGCGGGTAGTCGGTGCACGGCTCACCGGGGAGGCGGTAGCGCACGTTCAGCTCGGCGACCGCCGCCGCGATGAGGCCGGACAGGTCGGGGTCGCCGAGCGGACGCGGGTGGATCGAGATCGTCACCCGCCGACGGTGTCACGCACCCGGCGCCGGCGCTGCGGCGGGACGGCGGCGACGGCCGGGTCGATGGGGGCGCGGCCGTTCTTGTCGACGCGGGTGGCCTCGACGAGGATCAGCAGGCCCAGCAGGGCCAGGACGAGGGCGACCAGCGCGGGCGAGGCGTACCCGTACCCGGCGTCGATGGCGAGGCCGCCCAGGAAGGCGCCCATCGCGTTGCCGATGTTGAACGCGGCCTGCATCGCGGCCGAGGCCATCGACGCCCCGCCCCCGGCGGCCAGGATGCCGCGGGTCTGGATCGGGGCGGACATCACGAACCCGACGAACGCGAACAGGAACACCCCCGCGGCGGCGGCCACCCGGTTCCCCGCGAACAGGAACAGCAGGCCGAAGACGACCACCTGCCCGACGAACCCGGCCGCCAGCGTCCGGTAGGGGCGCCAGTCGGCCAGCCGGCCGCCGACGAGGTTGCCCAGCGTCGCGCCGAGGCCGAACAGCACCAGCACCCAGCTGACCGAGCCCTCGGAGAACCCGGCGACGTCGGTGAGCAGCGGGGCCACGTAGCTGAGCACCGTGAACATGCTCGCGAAGCCGACCGTGGTGATCAGCAGCGTCCACCACACCTGGTGGCGGCGGAACGCGGCGAACTCCGAGCGCAGCGAGCCGGTGCGGGTCTCCACCTCGGGCACGATCGCGAGGATCGCGGCGATCGTCACCAGGCCGATGAGGCCGACGAGGGCGAACGTGAGGCGCCAGCCGAGCTGCTGCCCGACGTACGTGCCGGCCGGCACGCCGACGACGTTCGCGACGGTCAGGCCGGTGAAGACGAGCGCGAGGGCCTGACCCTGCTTGCCGGGCGGGGCGATCTTGCGGGCCACCACGGCCGAGGCGCCGAAGAACGCCCCGTGCCCCAGGCCCGAGAGGAAGCGGGCGCCGACGAGGGCCTCGAAGCCCGGGGCCAGGGCGGTCGCGGCGTGCCCGAGGACGAACAGCGCCATGAGGCCGGTGAGGACCTTCTTGCGCGGCCACGCGTGGGTCAGCGCCGTCAGGGTCGGGGCGCCGACGACGACGCCGAGGGCGTACGCGGAGATGAGCCAGCCGGCGGAGGCGATCGACACGTCGAACGTGGCGGCCATCTGCGGCAGCAGGCCCATGGCCACGAACTCGGTGGTGCCGATGCCGAAGGCACCGATGGCCAGGGCCAGGATGGCGAGGGGCACGGGCGGTCTTCCTCCGGGACGCGGGGTGCGGGGTGCGTCGAGCAGGGCGCGGCGGCCCGTCGACACCTCGATCATCGCCGCCGTCCGGCGCTCTGTTCCCCCTGTTCGGCGCGCTGCCCCGAAATGCTTGCCGGGCAACCCGTCCCGGGCGTGGCGCGAACCCCTCACGAACACCTCAGCCCGGCGGGACGGGGGACCCGCTGCCAGACTGCGCCCGTGAGCACACCGTGGTCCTCCGTCGAGGTCGCCCTGACCGCCACCGCCCCGCACGCCGACCCCTACCCCGGCGTCGACGTCGAGGTGGTCTTCACGCACACCTCCGGGCGGGTCGTGCGCCGGCCCGCGTTCTGGGACGGCGGGAGCACCTGGCGCGCCCGGTTCTGCGCGGCCGGGCTGGCCGGGACGTGGGCCTGGACGGCGTCGGCCTCCGTCGACGACCCGGGGCTGACCGGCACCGGGACCCTCGAGGTCCCCGCGGGCGCCGGGGACGGGGTGTTCGAGCAGCACGGGTTCTGGCGGCTGTCCGACGAGGGCCGGCACCTGGTGCACGCCGACGGCACCCCCGCGTTCCTCGTGGGGGACACCGCGTGGGCGCTGCCGTGGCGGGCGACGGTCGAGCAGGCCGAGGTCTACGCCGCCGACCGCGCCGCCAAGGGGTTCAACGCCGTCCTGCTCATGAGCGTGCAGCCGGACATGCGTGCCGTCGGGCCCGAGGACCGCGGAGCCGACGGGGGGTTCGCCGTCGCGTTCGACGACCTGCCCGACGGGACGCTGAACCGCTTGCGGCCCGGCTACTTCCAGCACCTCGACGCGCTGGTGGAGGTGCTGCGCCGCCACGGGATCGTCCCGGTGTTCCAGCCGGTGTTCCAGGGGTTCGGCTGGAAGGGCCTCGACGTCGCCGGCACCGTGGTGCCGCCGGCGCAGTACGCCCGCTACTGCCGCTACCTGGTGGCCCGGTACGGCGCGGGGCCGTCGGTCTGGCTCGTCGGGGCCGACGGCACGGGCGACGAACCGCAGGTCGCCGCCGGGGGCCGCGAGGTCCACGCCTGGGACGCCTACGCCCACCCCACGGGGATCCACTACCGCCCGCACACCACGGCCGACTCCCACCAGGACGCCGACTGGCTCGACTTCCAGTGGTGCCAGACCGGTCACCAGGGCGACCACGTCCCCGAGCGCGTCGCCGACATGGCCCGCAACCTGCCGCCCAGGGCCGTCGCCAACGGCGAACCGACCTACGAGAACACCGCGCGGACGGGTTTCGCCGCCGGGTGGTGGCAGGGGCACGAGGCGTGGAGCAACCTCTGCGCGGGAGCGACGATGGGGGTCGTCTACGGCGCGGGCAGCCTGTGGCAGTGGCAGCTGCACCCCGGCGAGGCCGGCCAGTCGCCGCTGTTCTCCGCCCCCGGGGCGGGCTGGCGCGAGGCGCTGGCGTTCGAGGGGTCGGCCTACCCCGGGGTGCTGAACCGCGTGCTGCACGGGCTGCCGTTCACGGGGGCGCGGCCGGACTGGTCGCACACCGTGAACCCGCGCAACCTCCTCGTCCCGGGCGTGTTCTTCCTGGCCTACTGCCACGACGGCGGCGACCTGCGGATCACCGTCCGCGACGGCGTCCCGGACCCCTACCGCGTCGTCGACCCCCGCACCGGGGAGGTCCTGGAGCGCGGGGTGCTCGACGCGGACGGGACGGTGCCCGGCCCGCGCGGCGCGCCCCGCGTCGTGGTGTTCTGCCGCGACTTCACCGGGTCCGCCCTGGGGTGAACCCTCACAGTTCCCGGACGTTCCCGTCCTCCACCACGAGGCGCCGGGTCACCTCCACGGCCTCCAGCAGCCGCCGGTCGTGGCTGACCAGCAGCAGGGTCCCGGTGTAGCTCGCCAGCGCCTCCTCCAGCTGCTCGATCGCGGGCAGGTCGAGGTGGTTGGTGGGTTCGTCCAGCACCAGCAGGTTCACCCCGCGGGCCTGCAGCAGCGCCAGGGCGGCGCGGGTGCGCTCGCCCGGCGACAGGCTCGCCGCGGTCCGGCCGACGTGGTGCGCGCCGAGGCCGAACTTCGCCAGCAGCGTGCGGACCTCCGCGTCGGGCTGCTCGGGGACCTCGTCGCCGAAGGCGCGGGCCAGGGTGCGCTCGTCCAGGAACGCGCCGCGGGCCTGGTCGATCTCGCCGACCTGCACCCCCGAACCCGTCGCGGCGGTCCCGGTGTCGGGTTCGACCCGGCCGAGCAGCAGGTTCAGCAGCGTCGACTTCCCCGCGCCGTTGGGGCCCGTCACGGCCACCCGGTCGCCCGCGTCGACCGACAGCGTCACCGGCCCCAGGGTGAACGACCCGCGCCGGACGACGGCCTCGCGCAGCGTCGCCACGACCGACCCCGACCGCGGGGCGGCCGCGATCGTCATCTGCAGCTTCCACTCCTTGCGGGGTTCCTCCACGACCTCCAGCCGCTCGATCATCCGGTCGGTCTGCCGGGCCTTGGCGGCCTGCTTCTCGCTGCCCTCGCGCATCTTGGCGCGGATGTTCTTGTCCGGGTCGCCCTTGCGGACGGCGTTGCGGACGCCCTGGGCCATCCAGCCGCGCTGCATCCGGGCCCGGGCCTCCAGCCCGGCCTTCGTGTCGGCGAACTCCTCGTAGGCCTCCCGGGCGTGCCGGCGCTGGACCTCCCGCTCGGCGAGGAACGCGTCGTAGCCGCCGCCGACGACGCGGACGAGCTGCTGGGCCAGGTCGAGCTCGACGACCCGGTCGACGGTGCGGGCCAGGAACTCCCGGTCGTGGCTGACGACCACGGCGGGGGAGCGCAGCCCGGTGACGAACCGCTCCAGGCGGGCCAGGCCGTCGAGGTCGAGGTCGTTGGTGGGCTCGTCGAGCAGGAACACGTCGTAGCGCGACAGCAGCAGCGCGGCGAGCCCGGCGCGCGCGGCCTGCCCGCCGGACAGCGACGTCATGAGCGCGTCGGGGGAGGCGCTGAACCCGAGGTCGGCCAGCGCCTCGTCGCGGCGCTCGTCGAGGTCGGCGCCGCCCAGGGCCAGCCAGCGGTCCAGGGCGGTGGCGTAGCGGTCGTCGGCCCCGGCGGCCCCCTCCGCCAGAGCCGTTGCGGCGGAGTCCATCTCGTCCTGCGCGGCGGTGACGCCGGTGCGCCGGCCGAGGAACTGCCCGACCGTCTCACCCGGGCGCCGGTCCGGTTCCTGCGGCAGGTAGCCCACGGTCGCCGTCGGCGGGGACAGCGCCACCGATCCCGTCTCGGGGCGGTCCAGGCCGGCCAGCAGCTTCAGCAGGGTGGACTTGCCGGCGCCGTTCGCGCCGACGAGGCCGACGACGTCCCCGGGGGCGACGACGAGGTCCAGACCGGAGAACAGCGCGCGGGTGCCGTGGGCGGCGCTGAGGTCCTTGGCGACGAGGGTGGCGCTCACCGCCTCATCCTCTCCCGGCGGGCGGCCTCGCGGCGCCGGCGGGCCACCCGCGGCGGCACCGGCCGCGCGGGGACCGCCGCGGGTGCCGCCGCCGGCGGGGACGGCGGCTGCCAGGGCTTCAAGAACAGGCCGAGCACGGCGAAACCCAGCGACACCAGCCCGACGACCCAGCCGAAGACGACCGCCCACCAGGACAGGTCGGTGGACTCCCCCGTGGACCAGACGCGCGACGGCCGGCGCGGGTCGTACCGGACCGTGACGCGCGACCCCACCCGCAACGGCGCGCCCGTCCACGTGGCCCGGGTGCTGACCTGCACCGTCCGGCCGGAGACGGTGGTGAACCGCAGCGTCCACCGGTCGTCGCGGCTGCGCAGCGCCTCCCGGTAGTCGACGACCTCGGCGGTGGTGATGACGCCCCGGCTGCCCAGCACCACGGCGGTGCGGACCGTCGGAGCCATGACCGCGGCGGTCAGGAGGGCGGTCAGGACCGTCCCGACGACGGTGAGGACGGCCCAGGCCCTCCACTGGTGCCGGGGTCCACGCATCCTGCGATGGTGCGCCGCGCGAGGATGTGCCGGTGACCGGACCCGACCACGCTCGCTCCTTCGGCGCAGCCGCCGGTGCCTACGCCCGCGCCCGTCCGGGTTACCCCGACGACGCCGTCGACTTCCTCGTCGCCGGTGCCCGCCGCGTCCTCGACCTCGGCGCCGGGACGGGGAAGTTCACCGAGGCTCTCGTCCGCCGGGGCCACGAGGTCGTGGCCGTCGAGCCCTCGACCCGGATGCTCGCCGAGCTCACGGCGCGGCTGGACGTCGAGGCGCACGAGGGGACCGCGGAGGCGACCGGGCTGCCGGACGGCTCGGTCGACGCGGTCGTCGTCGCGCAGGCGTGGCACTGGGTGGACCCGGTGCGGGCCGTGCCGGAGGTCGCGCGGGTGCTGCGCCCGGGCGGGACGCTGGGCCTGGTGTGGAACGTGCGGGACGAGTCCGTGCCGTGGGTCGCGCAGGTGTGGGCGCTCGCGCAGCGCGGCGAGGAGCACGAGATGCGCGCGAGCGCCGCGACCGTCGGGCCGCCGTTCGGGGCGGGGGAGACGTTCACGACGCGGTTCGAGCACGTGACCGACCGCGCGGGGATCCTCGACCTGGTCGCCTCCCGCAGCTACGTGATCGTGCTGCCCGAGGACGAGCGGGCCGGACTGCTCGCCGAGGTGGGGCGCCTGCTGGACGGCCGGTTCGCCGCGGGGGAACCGGTCCGCGTCCCGTACCTGACGCACTGCACGCGCTTCACGCTGGACTGAGGCCGGGCACGAGCGCGGTGCGCAGCTCGTGGTCGCCGGTGGGGGTGCGGGCCTCGAAGAACAGGCGCCGCCGCCCGTCGGGCAGGTCGAGGACGTCGAGGTAGCGGACGTCGGTGACGGGGGCGTCGGGGACGCGGCGGCCGTCGCCGTGCGCCCAGCCGGTGCGCTCGAACCAGTTCTCCGCCGCGCTCGCCCGCCCGTCGTAGGCGAGGAGCTCGCGCCCACCGACGTCGACGACGGCGGTGACGCGGGCGCCGCGGGCGTCCCACGCGCCGGGGCGGGGAGCGAGGACGGTGCGCGGGGCGGACCAGGTGAGGCCGTCGGGGCTGGTGCACAGCGCGCTCGACATGCGGTCCTCCTGGCCGGGTTCGGACAGGTCGTGCAGACACACCCACATCCGCCACGTCCCGTCGGCGCCGCGCCGGACGACGGGGTCCTTGGCGGCGGTGGACCGGTCGCCGGGGACGACGGGTTCGACGGCGGCGCGGGGCAGCCCCTCCAGGGTCGGGGCGTGCAGGGCCCCGATCCACCAGTGCGGCCCGCCGGGGGTGGCGAACCCGACGAGCAGCCGCCAGCCGTCCTCGACGCGGACGAGGGCGGGGCGTTCGAGCATGGCTGCCCCGGCGACGTCGGGCCCGAAGCGGGCGACCTCGCGGACGGTGGCGCCGCCGTCGTCGGAGCGGGACAGCACGAGGGCGTCGGTGCCGGCCCGTTCGCGGTGGGCCAGGACGAGCGACCCGTCGTGGTCGAGGGCGGCGCAGGGGGCCCCGGCCCAGCGCTGGGGGCCGGTGGTGGGGGCGGGCACGAGGACCGAGGAGTCCGAGGGGATCGAGGGGATCGTCAGCACGGGTCCAGCGTCGGGCGGCGGGGTCGTGCGGACCAGTGGCAGGACTGTCGGGGGACCGGACGTTCCTGCCATACTGTCGGGGTGCGTCCCGCCCGTGTCGTCGCCGCCCTGACCGGCTCGTGCGTCGCGACGTTCGAGCTCGGCGTCGCCACCCAGGTGTTCGGCCTGGACCGCACCGACGACGGGTTCGCCGCGACGGAGTTCCTGCTGTGCGGCCCCCGCCGGGGCCCGGTGGCGACGACGTCGGGTTTCGCGGTGCACGTCCCGCACGGCCTGGACGCGCTCGAGCGGGCCGACCTCGTCGTCGTCCCGGGGTGGCCCGCGCTGGACGACCCGCTGCCGCGGGGGGTCGCGCCGGCGCTGCGGCGGGCCGTCGAGCGCGGCGCGGACGTCCTGACGATCTGCTCGGGTGCGTTCGCCCCGGCGGCGGCGGGTCTGCTGGACGGGCGCCGCGCGGCGACGCACTGGCAGTTCGCGGACCGCTTCGCGCGCCGCTTCCCCCGGGTGCTGGTGCAGCACGACGTCCTGTACGCCGAGGACGGCCCGTTCGTGACGAGCGCGGGCGCCGCGGCCGGGATCGACGCGTGCCTGCACGTCGTGCGCCGGGACCGGGGGGCCGCGGTCGCGAACGCGCTGGCCCGCCGGATGGTGACGGCCGCGCACCGGCCCGGCGGGCAGGCGCAGTTCGTCGACCACGCGGTCCCGGCGGAGCCGTCCGACGCGGTGGCCGGCGTGCTGGAGCGGATGCGCCGCGACCTGGCGCAGGACCTGACCGTGGAGGAGCTGGCCCGGGGGGCGCTGCTGTCCCCGCGCACCTTCGCCCGCCGGTTCCGGGCGGCGACGGGCACCACCCCGCACCGCTGGCTGGTGGAGGAGCGGCTGCGCCGGGCCGAGGAACTGCTCGAGCGCACCGACCTGACCGTCGAGGTCGTGGCGCGCCGGTGCGGGATGGGGACGGCGGACGCCCTGCGGCGGCAGTTCACGGCGCGGCGCGGGGTGGGCCCGGCCGCCTACCGGCAGGGTTTCCGGGCGGCGGACCCCCCAACCCGTGACGGTGCGTAGGGTCGTGACCGCGAGCGGTCAGGAAACGCTCGGGATGGCGGTAAAACGCGCACCGGACCCCCACCGCGCGGCAGACTGCCCACGGCGCGGGGGGCGCGCCGACCAGACGTGACACAGAGCCGGGGGGCTGCGCGATGACCGTCGTGGAGTGGGACCAGACCGACGACCGCAGCACCGGAGCCGCACGGCACCGCACCGCCGGAGCCGCGCGGGCGGGCCTGGAGCGCCACCGCGGCCCCGCCGCGGCCGCCGCGCTGTCCGTCCTGTGGCCCGGCCTCGGCCACGCCTCCCTGGGCCGCACCGCCCCCGCCGTGGGGTTCATCGCGGCGCAGGTGCTCCTGGTGCTGCTCACCGTGGCGCCGGGCGCGTGGCGGGCCACCGTCCCGGCCTGGGCGGTCCTCGTCACCGTCGCCGCCGTCACCGCCTGGCGCACCGCCCGGCGCCACCCCGCCCGAACCTGACCCCGCCCGAACCTGACCCCGGCAGGGTCTGGCCCCGGCGTCGGGGAACGCCTAACGTCCGGGCCGTGGTGGCACCCGAGGTGAGCGAGGAACAGCGACCGGTCCTGCTGACCGTGGACGACGATCCCGCCGTCTCCCGCGCCGTCGCCCGCGACCTGCGCCGCCGCTACGGCGGGGAGTACCGCGTCGTGCGGGCCGAGTCCGGCCCCGACGCGCTCGGCGCGCTGCGCGAGGTCAAGCTCCGCGGTGCCGCCGTCGCCGCCGTCCTCGCCGACTACCGGATGCCGCAGATGGACGGCGTCGAACTGCTCGAAGCGGCCGTGGACCTGTTCCCCTCCGCGCGCCGCGTCCTGCTGACGGCCTACGCCGACACCTCCGCCGCCATCCGCGCCATCAACGACGTCGACCTCGACCACTACCTGCTCAAGCCGTGGAACCCGCCGGAGGAGAAGCTCTACCCCGTCCTCGACGGGCTGCTCGAACGCTGGCGCGCCGAACCCGTCCGCCCGCCCGACGAGGTCGTCGTCATCGGCGACCGCTGGTCGGCGCGCTCCTTCGCCGTCCGCGACTTCCTCGCCCGCAACGAGGTCCCCTACCGCTGGCTGCTCGCCGGCCAGCCCGAGGCCGACCGGCTGCTCAGCGCCGCCGGCGCCTCGCAGCTGCCCGTCGTGCTGGCCCCCGTCGACGGGGCCTGCCCGGAGGTCCTCGTCGACCCCGACGACACGACCCTCGCCGACCACGTCGGGCTCACCACCCGCCCCCAGCGCGAGTTCTACGACCTCGCCATCGTCGGCGGCGGGCCCGCCGGGCTCGGGGCCGCCGTCTACGGCGCCTCCGAGGGGCTGCGGACCGTCCTCGTCGAGCAGCACGCCACCGGCGGGCAGGCCGGGCAGAGCTCGCGCATCGAGAACTACCTCGGGTTCCCCGACGGGCTCTCCGGGGCGCAGCTGGCCGACCGCGCCCGCCGCCAGGTCGCGAAGTTCGGCGCCGAGACCCTCACCGCCCGCACCGTCACCGGCCTGGAAGCGGTCGGCGGTTCCCGCGTCGTCCGGTTCGCCGACGGCACCAGCATCGCCGCCCACACCGTCCTGCTCGCCACCGGCGTCTCCTACCGGACGCTGGAGGGCCCCGGCCTGGCCGAGTTCACCGGCCGCGGCGTCTACTACGGCGCCGCCCTCAGCGAGGTGTCCGCCTGCGCCGACGAGGACGTGTACGTCGTCGGCGCCGCGAACTCCGCCGGGCAGTCCGCCGTGAACCTCGCCCGCTCGGCCCGCAGCGTCACGATGCTCGTGCGCGGCACCTCCCTGGAGACGTCGATGTCGGCGTACCTCATCGAGCAGATCGCGGCCCTGCCGAACGTCCACGTCCGCACCGGCACCGAGGTCGCCGCCGCCGCCGGGACCGACCGCCTCGAACGGATCACGTTGCGCCAGAAGGACACCGGTGAGGAGACCGAGGTGCCCGCGCACCACGTCTTCGTGTTCATCGGCGCCGCTCCCCGCACCGCCTGGCTCGACGGCGCCGTCGCCCGCGACGAGCACGGGTTCGTCCTGGCCGGGCCCGACCTCGTCGTCGACGGCGAGCGCCCCGCCCGGTGGCGGCCCGCGCGCGACCCCTACCACCTCGAGACGTCCATGCCCGGCGTCTTCGTCGCCGGCGACGCCCGCGCCGAGTCCGTCAAGCGCGTCGCCTCCGCCGTCGGCGAGGGCGCGATGGCCGTCATGCTCGTGCACCGCTACCTGGCGCAGCAGTGAACCCCCCGGCGAACCCCCCGGCGACGCGTACCGCGACCCGCGACGAGCTGCGCACCCTGTTCCTGTTCGCCGACCTGTCCGACGCGCAGCTGGACCGGCTCGCCGGCGCCGGGGACGTCGTGACCGCCGAACCCGGCTGGCTGTACCGGGAGGGCGAGCCCGCCACCTGCTTCCACGTCCTGCTCGACGGCCACGTCGGCCTGCACCACCACGGCGCCGGGGAGGACCTCGAGATCGGCCGCACCCGCCAGCGCGGCGTCTACGCCGGGGCCTGGGAGGCCTACCTCGGGGACGCCGCACCCGCCGGGTACACCTCCTCGCTGCGGGTGCTGGAACCCTCCACGTTCTTCGTGCTGCCCGCCGCGACGTTCGGCCAGGTCGTGCGCGAGTGGTTCCCGATGGCGGTGCACCTGCTGGAGGGCCTGCGCATCGGGCTGACCGAGAAGCAGCAGCTCACCAGCGCCCGCGAACGGCTGCTCGCCCTCGGGTCCCTCACCGCCGGGCTCACCCACGAGCTCGGCAACCCGGCCGCCGCGATGGCCCGCACCCTCGCCCAGCTCCAGGACGAGCTGCGCGCCCTGGAGGGCTCCGTGCGCGGGCTGCTGCCGCAGCTGCCGGTCGTCCCCGACCACGGCGCCGCGCCCGTCCCGACGGACCCGCTGCGCCGCAACGACGCCGAGGACGCGCTCGTCGACGCCCTCGACGAGCTCGGCGCCCCCGACCCCGACGACCTCGCCCCCGTCCTCGTCGAGCACGGCTTCGCCGCCGCCGACCTGCCCGCCGACCCCGGCACCGCGGCCTGGTTCGCCCGCACCGTCGCCGTCCGCTCCCTGGTCGCCGAGGCCGCCACCGCCTCCGCGCGGATCAGCGCCCTGCTGGCCTCGGCGGGGAACTACGCCCAGCTCGACCGCGCCCCGCAGCGCTGGGTCGACGTGCGCGAGCTCCTCGACGCCGCGATCTCCATGCTCGGCGCCGGGGCCGGCCGCGCCGTCGGGAACTCCCGCGTCAGCACCCGCTACGAGGACGTCCCGCAGGTCCTGGGGCACACCGGCGAACTCACCCAGGTCTGGACGAACCTGCTCGACAACGCCCTCGACGCCCTCGGACCCGGCGGCGGGCTCGTCACCGTCACCGTCCACCCCGACCGCGACGGCGTCTGCGTCGAGATCGCCGACGACGGCCCCGGCATCGACCCCGACGTCCTGCCCCGGGTCTTCGAGCCCTTCGTCACCACCAAGGACGTCGGGGAGGGCACCGGGCTCGGCCTCGACATCGCCTGGCGCGTCGTGGTGCACCGCCACCACGGCCGCATCGACGTCGAGAGCGTCCCCGGGAACACCGTGTTCCGCGTCTGGCTGCCCGTCGACCCCCCGGAGGAGACCCCGTGACCGACCAGATCGACCCCACCGCCGCCCCCAGCGGCCCCGGCTGCGCCGACTGCGAGACGGCCCAGCCGCAGGGCTGGTGGTTCCACCTGCGCCGCTGCGCGGCCTGCGGCCACGTCGGCTGCTGCGACTCCTCGCCCGCCCAGCACGCCCGCGCCCACGTCGCCGCCTCCGGGCACGGCGTCGTGCGCAGCTACGAACCCGGCGAGGAGTGGTTCTACGACTTCGCGACCGACCAGACGTACGCCGGCGGACCCGACCTCGCCCCGCCGCTGAACCACCCCGAGGACCAGCCCGCCCCCGGCCCCCGCGGCCGGGTCCCCGCGAACTGGACCACCCTCCTGCACTGACCCGCCCCGGGCGCGTACGGTCGGGGGGTGAAGTACCTGCTGATCGTCCTCGTGCTGGCCGTCGTCGCCTTCCTCGCCTACCGCCGCCTCAAGGGGTCCGGTTCGGCCCTGCGCGACGCCGACCCGCGCAAGCTCAGGGACGAGTTCCGGAAGAACTCCGGCGACTGACCCGCCGCCGCAGCACCAGCCCGGCCAGCGCCACCGCCGAACCGGTGGTGCCCAGCGTCATGTCCCCCAGCGTGTCCTCGTACGCGGTGCCCAGTTCCGTGCCGTGCCGGATGAACGTCCACCACTCCCCGAGCTCCCACAGCAGCGCCAGCAGCGCACCGCCCCCGACCGTCGCGACCGCCCCCGCCCACCGCGGCCGCACGTCGGCGACCCGCAGCACCAGCCCCAGGCCCAGCGTCAGCAGGCACCAGTTCAGGAAGTGCAGCAGGTCGTCCCACCACACGACCGTGTCGTACAGGTCCAGCGTGTTCCCCGAGACGTCGACTCCGAACGGCAGCATCACCAGCGTGAACCCGCCCCACGGGGCGGGCCGGGACCGGCGGTGCACCGCGAACCACACGGCCGGCACGAACAGCATCAGCAGCGGGTAGAACACCAGCCGCGCCCCGAACGCCTTGCCCTCGAACTGCGGCAGGTCGCTCGCGAACGTCGCCACCAGCAACTGCCCCACCGTCGCGGCCAGCACCACGGCCGCCGCGACCCACGAACGGCCGTGCGCCAGAACCATCCGGCGACCCTACTGCGGTTACCCTCTCCGACGGTCCGGCGCTCGCCGGGCCGCTCCCAGGGAGGGTGACGCGCGTGGCGGGTACGGGTTGGCGGCTGCACGGTGACGGACGGGCGGTCTCGCCGGGCGAGGTCGTCGCCCCCGACGAACGCCTCACGTGGGGCCGGACCGTCGGGATCGGCCTGCAGCACGTCGTCGCGATGTTCGGCTCCACCGTCCTCGTCCCGGCCCTGACGGGGTTCCCGGTCGCGACGACCCTGTTCTTCTCCGCGATCGGCACGGCCTTGTTCCTGCTGATCACCCGGAACCGGCTGCCCAGCTACCTCGGGTCGTCGTTCGCGTTCATCGCGCCCATCCTCGCCAGCTCCGCCGGCTCGGCCACCGGCGGCATCCTCGTCACCGGGGTGCTGCTCGCCGTCGTCGGCGTCGTCGTGCACCTCGCCGGGTCCCGGTGGATCGACGTCGTCATGCCGCCCGTCGTCACCGGCACCGTCGTGGCCCTCATCGGCCTCAACCTGGCCCCCGCGGCGTGGGGGACGACCGAGGACTCCGGGTTCCGCGCCGACCCCGTCACCGCCGTCACCACGCTGCTGGCCATCGCGCTGACCAGCGTCCTGTTCCGCGGGCTGCTGGGCCGGCTCGCGATCCTCGTCGGCGTCGTCGTCGGCTACGTCGTCGCCGCGCTGCGCGGGCTGGTGTCCTTCGACGCCGTCGAGAGCGCCTCCTGGGTGGGGCTGCCCACGTTCACCGCCCCGCACGTCGAGGTCTCCGACCTCGCCCTGTTCCTGCCCGTCGTGTTCGTCCTCGTCGCCGAGAACGTCGGGCACGTGAAGTCGGTGGCCGCGATGACGGGCAGGGACATGGACCCCCTCGCCGGCCGCGCCCTGGTCGCCGACGGCCTCGCCACCACCCTCGCCGGGCTCGGCGGCGGGTCGGGGACCACCACGTACGCCGAGAACATCGGCGTCATGGCCGCCACGAAGGTGTACTCCACCGCGGCCTACTGGGTCGCCGCCGCGGCCGCCCTCGTCCTGTCGTTCTCCCCGAAGTTCGGCGCCCTCGTCGGCTCCATCCCCGCCGGCGTCCTCGGCGGGGCGGCGACCCTGCTGTACGGGATGATCGGCGTCCTCGGCGCCCGCATCTGGGTGCAGAACAAGGTCGACTTCGCCGACCCGGTGAACCTCACGACCGCCGCCGTCGCGCTCATCGTCGGGATCGCGAACTACACCCTCACCACGTCGTCCGGGCTGACGTTCGAGGGCATCGCGCTCGGGACGGTCGCCGCGATCGGCCTGTACCACCTCATGCGGGCCGTCGGGCGGGCCCGGGGCACCACCACCGCCTGAGGGTCAGCGGCGGCCGGTGACGTGCAGCAGCACGTCACCGTGCTGCAGCGCCGCGACCTCGTGGAACAGCAGGGTCCGCCCCTCGCGCACCACCGCGAGCACCGGGAACCCCAGCTCCCCCGGGGCCCGGCCCACCTCCCCGGCCTGGACCGGCCGCTCGGTCAGGTCCAGGCCGCTGCCGAACGAGACGAGGTCCTCGACGACCTCCACGGAGGCGGGACTGCCCGCCGCCAGCCCCAGCAGCCGCCCCGACGTCTCGGACGTCACCACGATCGAGTCCGCCCCCGACTGCCGCAGCAGGTCGGCGTGCTCGACCTCGCGGGCCGTGGCGACGACGGTGGCCCGCGGGTTCAGCCGGCGCAGCGCCAGGGTCGCCAGGATGGCCGTGTCGTCCCGGTCGACGGCGACCACGACCGTGCGGGCCCGGTCGGCCAGCGCCGTCACGAACGTCTCCGAGCGGGTGACGTCACCGGTCACGCACAGGTAGCCGTCGCGGGAGGCGTCGGCGGTCGCCCCGGGGTTGCGGTCCACCACGAGGACCCGGTCGGCCGGGGTCCCCTTCTGCCGCAGTTCGCGGATCGCGTTGCGGCCCTTCGTGCCGTACCCCAGGACCAGGACGTGGTCGCGCATGCGGGCCCTCCACCGCGCGAGGCGGATCTCCTTGCGGGAGCGCTCGGTGAGCGCCTGGATGGTGGTGCCGACGAGGATGACGACGAACAGGATCCGCACCGGCGTGACGAACAGGGCGTTGACGAGGCGCGCGCTGTCGGTGACCGGGACGATGTCGCCGTAACCGGTCGTCGAGAGCGTGACCGTCGTGTAGTACAGGGCGTCCAGCGCCGACAGCGACCCGTCCACCCCGTCGCGGTACCCGCCGCGCTCGAGGAACACCACGCCCCAGGACAGCAGCACCAGGCCCAGCGCCAGGCTCAGCCGCAGCGCGATGGCGGCCAGCGGTGACACCGGGCGCCCGACGGGGAGACGCAGGCGCGCGTCGCGATCGGCCACGGTCCGAGTCTGCTGGATCACCGGCGCGCGCACACCCGGGGGGCTCGCGGTGCCAGGATGGGCGGCCGGAGCACGGACGAGGGGGCGGCGTGGGCGAGTACCGACCGAGGCCGGACGACACCGGGGCCTGGCAGGACCGGGACCCCGAGCGCGAGCGCCGGGAGTGGCGCCCCGCGCCGGCCCCCGTGCCGCCGTACCGGCCGCCGCACCAGCAGGTGCGGCCGGTCGTGCCCGTCCCGGCCAAGACGCCGGGCCTGGCCGTGCTGTTCTCGTTCCTGTGGCTCGGGGCGGGGAACTGCTACGCCGGTCAGGTCGGGCTCGGGGTGACGCTCGTCGTCGCGCAGGTGGTGTGCGCGCCGATCGCCGCGTTCCTCGCCGCGATCACGTTCGGTCTCTCCCTGGTGGTGACGGTGCCGATCTGGATCGCGGCGTTCGCCGTGTCCGCCGCCACCGGGTACTCCCGGTGCCGGGAGCACAACCGGTCCCTGGGGCTGCGCGACCGGTGAGGGGACGACGGAGGCCCCGTCCGCGTGGACGGGGCCTCCGGGTCGTGCGGGCGTCAGGCGGTGAGCTCGGCCGCGATGAGTTCGGCGATCTGCGCGGTGTTCAGCGCCGCCCCCTTGCGGAGGTTGTCGCCGCAGACGAACAGGTCGAGCGTGTTCGGGAAGTCCAGCGCCTGCCGGATGCGGCCCACCACGGTCGGGTCCCCGCCGACGGTGCCCGCTGGGGTCGGGAACACGCCGTTGGCGAGGTCGTCGCGCACCTCCACGCTCGGGGCGGCCTCCAGCGCGGCGGTCGCCTCGGCCACGGTGATCGGCCGCGCGAACGTCGCGTGCACCGCGAGGGAGTGGGTGGTCTGGACCGGCACCCGCACGCAGGTCGCGGAGACCTTCAGGTCCGGGATGCCGAGGATCTTGCGGGACTCGTTGCGGACCTTCAGCTCCTCGCTGGTCCAGCCGTCGTCCTTCAGCGAGCCCGCGACGGGGATCACGTTGAGGGCGAGGTGGGTCTGGAACGGGGAGTCGTCACCGAGCTTCTCGGAGATGACCTCCGCGGTGTCGCCGGCCCGCGAACCCAGCGTGCGCTGCCCCGCGACGACCTCGATCTCGTCGTACAGCCGGTCCACGCCGGGCTGGCCGGCGCCCGAGGCCGCCTGGTAGCTGGCGACGACGAGCTCGGTGAGCTGCCACTGCTCGTGCAGCGCGCCGAGGGCGTCCATCATCGTCAGCGTCGTGCAGTTCGGGTTCGCGATGATGCCCTTGGGGCGGTTGCGCGCGGCCGCGCCGTTGACCTCGGGGACGACGAGGGGGACCTCGTCGTCCATCCGGAAGGCGCCGGAGTTGTCGACGGCCACGGCGCCGCGCTCGGCGGCGATGGGCGCCCACACCGCGGACACCTCGTCGGGGACGTCGAACATCGCGACGTCGACGCCGTCGAAGACCTCCGGCGTCAGCTCCCGCACGACGACGTCCTCGCCGCGGACCTGCAGCACCTTGCCGGCCGAGCGGGCGGAGGCGACGAGACGGATCTCGCCCCACACGTCCGGGCGCTCGGAGAGGATGCCGAGCATGACGGTGCCGACGGCGCCGGTGGCGCCGACGACCGCGAGGGTGGGCTTGCGGGTGCTCATCGTCCGGTACCTCCGTAGACCACGGCTTCAGCTTCGGCGTCCAGGCCGAAGGCGGTGTGCACGGCGCGGACCGCGTCGTCGAGCTGGTCCGCGCGCGTCACGACGGAGATGCGGATCTCCGAGGTGGAGATCATCTCCAGGTTGATCTCCTTCTTCGCCAGCGCGTCGAAGAACGTCGCCGAGACGCCCGGGTGCGAGCGCATCCCGACGCCGATGAGCGACACCTTGCCGATCTGGTCGTCGTACTCGGTGCGCTCGAAACCGATCGCCGGCTTCACCTTCTCCAGTGCGCCGATCGCCGTCGCGCCCTCCGCCTTGGGCAGCGTGAACGAGACGTCGGTGCGGCCCGAGGCCCCCACCGAGACGTTCTGCACGATCATGTCGATGTTGATCTCGGCCTCGGCGACGGCCTTGAAGATCGCCGCGGCGGTGCCCGGGTTGTCCGGGACCCCGACGACGGTGATCTTGGCCTCGCTGCGGTCGTGCGCGACCCCGGAGATGATCGGCTGTTCCACGGGTTCCTCCCCGGTCTGGTGGGTGGCGAAGGCGGCGGGGATCGGGGAGTCGGTCACCCAGGTCCCCTCGTGCGGGCTGAAGGAGCTGCGCACGTGGATCGGCAGGTCGTAGTTCCGGGCGTACTCGACGCAGCGGAGCATGAGGATCTTGGCGCCGTTGGCCGCCATCTCCAGCATCTCCTCGCTGGAGATGCGGTTGATCTTCCGCGCGGTCGGCACGATGCGCGGGTCGGCCGTGAACACCCCGTCGACGTCGGTGTAGATCTCGCAGACGTCGGCCTTCAGCGCCGCGGCCAGCGCCACGGCCGTCGTGTCCGACCCGCCGCGGCCGAGGGTGGTGATGTCCTTCGTGTCCTGGCTGACGCCCTGGAAACCGGCGACGATCGCGATCGCGCCCTCGTCCAGCGCCGAGCGGATGCGCCCCGGGGTGACGTCGATGATGCGGGCCCGCCCGTGCGAGGAGTCGGTGATGACCCCGGCCTGCGAACCGGTGAAGGACCGCGCCTCCAGGCCCAGGTTCGAGATCGCCATGGCGAGGACCGCCATCGAGATCCGCTCCCCGGAGGTCAGCAGCATGTCCAGCTCGCGCGCGGGCGGCATGGGGCTGACCTGCTCGGCGAGGTCGATGAGCTCGTCGGTGGTGTCGCCCATCGCCGAGACCACCACGACGACCTCGTGGCCGGCGCGTTTGGTCGCGGCGATGCGTTTCGCCACGCGCTTGATGCCGTCGGCATCAGCGACCGAGGAACCGCCGAACTTCTGCACCACGAGAGCCACGACGAGCGATTCTACGGACACCGCCGGCGTGCTCCGGGCCGTGCTCAACCGCACGCCGACGGGCTGGGCAGTGTGCTCAGCGCCCGGTGCGATCGGAGCGGATCAGGGGCGCGATCAGGGGTGGAGCGCGTCGAACTCCGCGTCCGAGGCGGTGTCGGCGTCCACGTCCAGCCGCAGGTGGGACAGCAGCGACTGCAGGACGCGCAGCGCCGCCGTGGCCCGCGGGCCCCACGAGGACAGGTACGAGAACTGCCACCACCACAGGGCCTCGGTGAGGTCCCCGCGCTCGTGGTGGCGCAGGCCGTGCTCGAGGTCGGCCGCCACCGACGTCAGGTCGTCCGACAGCGCCCCCCGCACGAGGGCGGCGTTGGTCAGGGGGTCCACGACGTCGGCGTAGTCGTCCAGGCCCTCCAGGACGTTCGCCAGGCTCGCGCGCACCGGGTCGACGTCGGGGTCGGGGCCGGCGTCCGGTTCGAAGCGGCGGGCGGGGACGACGTCGTCGACGGCCCCGAGCCGGGCCCCGGTGACCAGCGTCTGGCTGACGGCGAGCAGCAGCACCGACAGCGAGCTGGAGTCCAGCCGGCCCGTCGCGACCTCGGTGACGGTCGTCAGGTACGCGCGCACCTCGGCGGCGGTGGTGTCGGCGAGCCGCGCGAGGTCCTCGCCGACCGCTTCGGTGCGGTTGCTCTCACCCATCGAGGGACCTCCGTCCAGCGAACGCCCGGCCGAGCGTCACTTCGTCGGCGTACTCCAGGTCGCCGCCGACCGGCAGGCCGGAGGCCAGACGGGTCACCTTCAGCCCCATGGGCTTGAGCAGCCGCGCCAGGTACGTGGCGGTCGCCTCGCCCTCGAGGTTCGGGTCCGTCGCGATGATCGTCTCGGTCACCTGCCCGTCGGACAAGCGGGACAGCAGCTCGCGCATCCGCAGGTCGTCCGGACCGACGCCCTCCATGGGGCTGATCGCACCGCCCAGCACGTGGTAGCGGCCGCGGAACTCGCGCGTCTTCTCGATCGCGACGACGTCCTTGGACTCCTCCACGACGCAGATGACGCTCGGGTCCCGGCGCGGGTCGCGGCACACCCGGCACAGCTCCTCCTGGGCCACGTTGCCGCAGACCGCGCAGAACCGGACGCGGCTCTTGACCTCGGTGAGGACCTGCGCGAGCCGCCGCACGTCGGCCGCGTCCGCGGCCAGCAGGTGGAACGCGATGCGCTGAGCGCTCTTGGGCCCCACGCCGGGGAGCCGACCGAGCTCGTCGATCAGGTCCTGGACGACTCCTTCGTACACGCCACGAGACTACGTGCCCGCTCGGACACGGACGGCCACCCGCCGGCCACCCGCGCGGTCGCCCGCCCGGTCGCCGCCGCTCAGTCGTCGGTCGACAGGACCTTGCCGCCGAGGATCTGCTCCACGACCGCGATGCCCGTCAGCGTGGACTCCTCGGCGTCGGCGTCGTCCCGGCTGGGGGTGTCGTCCTCCACCGCGACCGGCGCCGGGGTGGGAGCGGGGGCGGCGGGCGGCTCGGAGCGCCGCGGCCGGGACAGCTGCTCCTCGCCCGGGTCCTCGACGGGTTCGGTCGGCGGCGGGACGTCGGCGTAGTAGTCGTTCTGCGCCGGGGCGGGTGCGGCCGGTGCCGGGGTGCGCGGCGCGGCAGCGCGCGGGGGCGCCGCCACGGGCTGCGGGGCGGCCTGCTGCGGCGGCGCGGCGGGGGCCTGCTGCCGCGGCGCCTGCTGCTCGGGGGCCGCCGGGCCCCACCCGCCGCGCGAGGGGCGCTGCGGGGCGGCCCGCCCGGCGCCGGCGTCACCGCCCCCGGCGGCCTGCACCTTCGCCTCGATGCCGGTCACCTGGAACAGCGCCTCGGCGACGTACCCCGCGTCGTTGCCGCGGGTGAACCGGGCCGCGAGCTGGGGGGAGCGGAACTGCAGGGTCAGCACGCCCCCGCGGAAGTCCGCGACGGTCGCGTTCTCGGCGACCAGCGACCACGTGAGCCGCTTGAGGCTGAACAGCTTGCCCAGCACGTCGGTCCACAGGCGGCGGACCGTCTCGGCGTCGCCCCCGGCCGCCGGGGCGGACGGGGCCGGGGCCTGCACGTGCACCGGCGGTGCGTCCGGGGCCGCGGGCCGCGCGGCCGGCGGCGAGCCACCGGGGGTGCGCGCGGACGGCCAGTCGCCCGCGACCGGCTCACGGGCGGGGGCGGGGGCGGGGGCGGGGGTCGGGTCGGTCGGCGTCGGGGTGGGAGCGGGGGTGGGAGCGGGGGTGGGGGCCGGGGTGGCCTCCCGGGCGGGGGGTGCGGCCGGCGGGACCGGGGCGGCGACGGGGGCCGGCGCCGCGAGGGGGAGGCCGCCGCCGGCGCCGATCCGCCGCTCCAGCCGGTCCAGCCGGGTGCCGAGGCCGCCGTCGGCGTCCGCGCCCGGCAGCAGCAGCCGCGCGCACAGCAGCTCCAGCTGCAACCGCGGGGAGGTCGCCCCCGTCATCTGCTCCAGCCCCGCGGCCACGACGTCGGCCGCGCGGGACAGCTCGGCGCGGCCGAGGTGCGCGGCCTGCGCCTGGAGGCGCTCCAGGGCGTCCTCGGGGACGGCGAGCGCGTCCCCGGCCGAGTCCCCGACCGCGGCGACGATGACGAGGTCGCGCAGCCGCTGGAGGAGGTCGTCGGCGAAGCGGCGCGGCTCCTGGCCGGTGTCGACGACCCGCTCGACCGCGCGGAAGACCGTGGCCGCGTCCCCGGCCGCGACAGCCTCCACCACGTCGTCGAGCAGCGAGGCGTGCGTGTACCCCAGCAGCGCGACCGCGATGTCGTACGTGACGCCCTCGTCGCCGGCCCCGGCGATGAGCTGGTCCAGGACCGACAGGGTGTCGCGGACCGACCCGCCCCCCGCGCGCACGACGAGCGGCAGGACGCCCTTGCCGATCCGGACGCCCTCCTTCTCGGCCAGCTCGGCCAGGTACGCCGTGAGCTGCGCGGGCGGCACCAGCCGGAACGGGTAGTGGTGGGTGCGCGAGCGGATGGTCGTCAGGACCTTGTCCGGCTCGGTGGTGGCGAAGACGAACTTCACGTGCGGCGGCGGCTCCTCGACCGTCTTGAGCAGCGCGTTGAAGCCCGCGGCCGTGACCATGTGGGCCTCGTCGAGGATGTAGACCTTGAAGCGGTCGCGCGCGGGGGCGAAGGAGACCCGCTCGCGCAGGTCGCGGGCGTCGTCGACGCCGTTGTGGCTGGCCGCGTCGATCTCGACGACGTCGATGCTGCCGGGGCCGCCGTTGGCCAGGTCGGTGCACGAGTCGCAGACCCCGCAGGGCGTGGGCGTGGGGCCCTGGGCGCAGTTCAGGCAGCGCGCCAGGATGCGGGCGCTGGTCGTCTTGCCGCAGCCGCGCGGCCCGGAGAACAGGTAGGCGTGGGTGACCCGGCCCTTGGCGAGGGCCTGCATCAGCGGGGTGGTGACGTGTTCCTGGCCGATGACCTCGGCGAAGGCCTCGGGCCGGTAGCGGCGGTACAGCGCGGTCGTCACGGGGTCGAGGCTAACGCCGTCCGGCGACACGACCGGCGGGTCGCGGGAACGGGCTGCGGGACGAAGGGACCCCCCGCACACCCGCCAGAGCCCATCTACCCTTGCTGCCTTCCGGCCCTGGGGGGGTTTGACGGGGTGACGCCGCACGAGGGGTCTGGGACCACCGTACGACACGGCCCGTCCCGGGGTCCAACCGCCCCCGCCCGGACGGGGGAGGACACGGGGTGGTCGAGAGCACTCGTCACGGCGCGCTACGCTGGTGGCACTGGAGGATTCGCCTAGTGGCCTATGGCGCACGCTTGGAAAGCGTGTTGGGTTAACGCCCTCAGGGGTTCAAATCCCCTATCCTCCGCCGCGCGAGGCCCGTCCCGGACACGTTCCGGGGCGGGCCTTCGTCGTCCCGCCCCGCGACGGGGCCGGGGACACCCGGCGCGGTGACCGCCCGTGAGCTGCGCTCACGCCTAGACTCTCGCGCTGTGATCTTCCAGGCCGTCGGCGAAGGACGTCCCTACCCCGACCACGGGTACGAGACGACGAGCCAGTGGTCGAAGGTCCCGCCCCGGCAGGTCCGGCTGGAGGAGCTGACGACCACCAAGCGGACCCTGGACCTCGACGCGCTCCTCGCGGAGGACTCCACGTTCTTCGGCGACCTGTTCGCGCACGTGGTGTCCTGGCGCGGGCGGCTGTACCTGGAGGACGGGCTGCACCGCGCGGTGCGGGCCGCGCTGCACCAGCGCCAGGTCCTGCACGCGCGGGTGCTCACGCTGCCGGACTGACGATCGAGCACGGGGACCGAGGGGGAACGGTGGCACGCGAGCACGACGGGCGCGAGGAGCACGAGGCGGACGGGGTGGACGCCGACGACCACGTCGACGAGCGGGTGCTGCCCGACGTCGAGGACGACCTCGACGAGGAGTCGTACCGGCGGCTGGCCCAGCGGCGGCGCACCCGGCTGGTGCGCCAGCGCGTCGTCTTCGCCGTCGTGGTGGCGCTGGTGCTCGCCGTCGGCGGCGGCGCCTACCTGGTGTGGAGCGACCGCTGGCAGCCCGGGGGGACGGCGACCCCGTCGGCGGCCGCGACGCCCAGCTGCGCGCCCGCGGCGCCCCCGGCGCTGCTGACCCCGGGGGAGGTGACGCTCGACGTCCTCAACGGGACCGACCGCCGGGGCCTGGCGGCCGCGGTCGCCGGCGAGCTGCGCACCCGCGGCTTCGTGGTGGGCACCGTGGGCAACGCGCCGACGCCGACGGGGCCGGGGACGGCCCTGGTGACGTACCCGGCCGCCGCGGTGCAGCAGGCCGTCACGGTGGCGGCCCGGCTTCCGGAGGTCCAGCTCGTCGAGGACCCGGCCGCGACGGTCGTCACGGTGAGCCTGGGCGACGGGTACCAGGCGCTGCTCGCCGAGGACGCCCTCGTCCCCCCGGTGCCCGCGAACGCCCAGCCGACCTGCTGACGCCCCGCACGACGAAGGGCCCCGGGGGAACCCCCGGGGCCCTTCGCCCTCACTGCGGTGACGGTGGGATTTGAACCCACGGAGGAGTTGCCCCCTCACACGCTTTCGAGGCGTGCTCCTTAGGCCGCTCGGACACATCACCTTGGTGCCCGACCAGGGTACACGCCGGCGGGCGGTGCCTCCGGTCAGCCCCTGCGCTCGGCGAAGAAGGCGTCCAGCAGGGCCCGGCACTCGTCCGCGCGGACACCGCCGGCGACCTCGGCGACGTGGTTCAGCCGGGGGTCGCGCACGACGTCGCGCAGGGAACCGGCCGCGCCGAACCGCTCGTCCCAGGCCCCGAACACCAGCCGGTCCACCCGGGACAGCACCGTCGCCCCCGCGCACATGACGCACGGTTCGAGCGTCACGACGAGCGTGCACCCGCTGAGCCGCCACTGCCCGTGCCGCGCGGCCGCGGCCCGCAGCGCGAGCACCTCGGCGTGCGCGGTGGGGTCGTTCGCGGCCTCCCGCTCGTTGCGGCCCACCCCCAGGACCTCGCCGCCGGCGTCGACGACGAGCGCCCCCACGGGGACGTCACCGGTGGGCAGGCAGCCGCGGGCCTGCTCCAGGGCCGTCCCCATCCAGTCCGACCACCGGGCCGGGACGGCCAGCCCGCTCAGCGCAGCGACTCCAGGACGTCGGCGAACCCGAGCAGTTCCCCGATCTCGACCGTGGCCTCGGCGGGGTCGACGCCGGAACCGGACAACCGCAGCAGGACGTCCGCGGGGCACCCGAGGTCGGCGAGCAGTTCGGGGTCGCCGGCCCACACGTCCTCGGCGACGGCCGGTTCGGGCCGCGGCTCCTGCGCGCCGGTCCCGCCCTCGTCGTCGTCCCCGGCGCCGTCCTCGTCGTCCTGGCCGGTGGCCCCGGCCCGGTCGCCGGCCGTGGGCAGTTCGGCGAACAGCGGCGCGTAGGCGCTCTCGGCCGCCGCGACCGCGTCGGAGACGAACACCCTCACGTCGATGGGGCCGTCGGTCCGCACGACCGCGAACCACTCGTCCTCGCGTTCAAGGACGGCCAGGACGGGGGCGTCGGGGGAGCCGGAGCCGTCGACGGCCCCGCGCAGGACGTCGCCGAGCTCGTCGGGGGAACCGGCCTCGAGGTCGACGTCCACCGGACGCCAGTCGAGGCCGGGACCGTCGCCGGAGCCGTCGCCGGAACCGTGGGGGGAGAGCACTGCGGTGAAGTACGCCACGGGCCCATCGTGGCAGGAGCCGACCGGCCGGGGCCACCACCGCAGTTCGCCGGGGGCCCGGAGCGGCGTATTTTGGTGCTCCATGCGCCTGTCCGTCATCGACCACCCCCTCGTCGCCCACAAACTGACCGCGTTGCGGGACCGTGGCACCGATTCCCCGACGTTCCGGCGCCTCGCCGACGAGCTCGTCACCCTGCTGGCCTACGAGGCCACCCGCGACGTCGCGGTCGAGCCGCACCCCATCACCACCCCCGTCGGGCCGACCACCGGCGTGCGGATCCGGTCGCCCAAACCGATCGTCGTGCCGATCCTGCGGGCCGGGCTCGGGATGCTCGACGGCATGGTGCGGCTGCTGCCCACCGCCGAGGTCGGGTTCCTCGGGATGATCCGCGACGAGCAGACCCTCCAGGCCACGACCTACGCGAACCGGCTGCCCGACGACCTCACGGGCCGGCACTGCTTCGTGCTCGACCCGATGCTGGCCACCGGGGGAACCCTCGTGGCGTCCATCACGTACCTGCTCGAACGCGGCGCGCAGGAGGTCACGGCGTTGTGCCTGCTGGCCGCCCCCGAGGGCATCGAGGTCGTGCGCTCGGCCTTCGACGACCACGCGCAGGTCACGGTCGTCACCGCCGCGGTCGACGAGCGCCTCGACGAGAACGGGTACATCGTGCCGGGCCTGGGGGACGCGGGGGACCGCCTGTACGGCGTCGTGTGACCCTTCCCCCGCACCCCGGAGCCCCGTGCCGAGCAGATCGCGGCGCGGGGCTTCGTGCTGAGCGGCGTTTCCGGCAGGATGTCCCCCGATCAGCTCAGCTTTGTCCGCACTCCGTGAGGTACGACGAGCGTTCGGTGGAACGCGGGAAGGAGCCGGCCCGTGAAGTGGCGCCGAGTTCTGTGGTGGGTGCTGGTGGTCTTCGCCGTCTACGCGGTCTACCGGTCCCCCGACCAGGCGGCCGGTTTCGTCCGCAGCGTCGGTGAAGGGCTGGGGACGGCGGTCAGGAGCATCGCGGACTTCTTCGACGGGTTGCTGAGCTGAAGCGCGACCCGCGTCACGACGGGCAGCCCGAGGACCCCGACGACCAGGGCCGCGAGCTCGTGATGTTCTCCGGCACCCGGCTGCGGAAGTCGGCGCGGGACGGCACCTGGCGCGTCGTGCGGCCCGCCGACGACGAGCACCACCTGCCCGGCCTCGAGGACGACCCCCTGCCCGGCGGGGCGGACGAGGACGACGACGAGGACGGGGCGGGGACCCCGGGCCGGGTGGCCGGGACGGCGCACGACCCCCTGTGGGAACGCCCCCCGGCGCGGGTGCGCCGCTACGTGCTGGACACCGAGAAGAGGCTGGTGTGCCTGCGCCGGCACCTCGTGGTGCTGGCCGAACCGGTCTTCAGCTGCGTCGCCGGGCTCGTCCTGTGGCTGTGGCTGGTCGTGCGCATCGACGACGTCCCGCACCTGCCGAACGTCCTGTTCGCCGGCTGGCTCTGCCTGCTGGCGCGGGCGGTCTGGAAGTGGTTGCAGTGGCGCGGTGACTGGTTCGTCGCGACCGACAAGCGGTTGCTGCTGACCTACGGCGTCGTGAAGCGCCAGGTCGCCATGATGCCGCTGACGAAGGTCACCGACATGAGTTACCACCGTTCGCTGCTCGGCCGGTTCCTGGGCTACGGCGAGCTGGTGATGGAATCGGCCGGGCAGAACCAGGCCCTCAGCGACGTCGACCGGCTGCCGATGCCGGACCAGGTGTACGTGCGCATCTGCGAGCAGTTGTTCGGGGAGGTCGGGGCCGCTGACACGCCGCCCCGGCAGGGTTCACGGGTGCGGCGGCTGGCCCGCAGGGTGGTGCCGCGGCGCTCGCGCTGACGGCCGGCCGGCGAGGCCGAACCGTCCCGGACGTGCGACAGGGGGCGCGGTCGTGAAGACCGCGCCCCCTGTCGCACGTCCAGGGTGGACTCAGCTCACTGAGCGGCCTTGAACTGGTCGATGATCGTCGAGGAGATCGGGCCGCGCGGGGCGACGGCGATCCCGTTGGCGGCGGCCCACTCGCGCACGGCGCGGGCGTCCACGGCGGCGCTGGAGGCCGGGGCGGACTTCTTGGCGGTGGTCTTCTTGGCGCTGGTCTTCTTGGCGGCCGGCGCGGGAGCCGGGGCCGGCGCCTCGGCGGCGGTTTCCTCGACCGGGGCGGGAGCCGGGGCCGGGGTGGACTTCTTGGCGGTGGCCTTCTTCGCCGGGGCGGCGCTCTTGGCGGGAGCGGCGTTCTTGGCCGGGGCGGCCTTCTTCGCCGGGGCGGCGCTCTTGGCGGGGGCGGCGTTCTTGGCCGGGGCGGCCTTCTTCGCCGGGGCGGCCGCCGGAGCAGCGGCAGCGGTACCGGCCAGCGCGGCGGGGAGGTCCTCCCACGTCACGTTGGTGGCGGCCTTGGCGGTCGCCGGGTTCCACGAGACACCGTTCGCGTTCACCGTGAAGGTGCCGATCTTGCGACCGTTCCGCTTGACGGGGATCTCGAGGTCGACGGCACCGACGGGCAGTTCGGTGGCCACCTTCAGTGCGACGTCGTGACTTGCCATGCTGGGCTCCCGGGGGAAGTGGGCTGGATAATACTGAGTCAATGAAACCACAGTTCCCTCGGAGTTCGCGCACCGGAGCGTGGATTCTCCGGTGAGTTCCACCCTTCTTGCGGTATGGGGCCGGGGAGTTGTCCCGGCCTTCGAACGTGAACGGTTCACGGCGCCGGGAACCCGTTCCCCGGCGGGTTATGGCGGTGTTCCCGCGGGGGGTTCGCCCCCGAACGGGGCGGGGTGACCGGGGTGCGCCGGAGTTGTCGGGACGTCGCGGCCGCGTCGCGGTGGTCCTGGCGGAGGGTTGTGCCGGCGTTGTCCCGGCGTTGTCCGGGCGTTGTCCGGGCGTCGCCCCGGGTTGTGCGGGGGAGTTCTCGGCGGGTTGTCCGGGGTGTTGTCCCGGGGTTGTTCCCGGGGTGTGCCCGGGGCCGTCCCGGGGTTGTCGCCGAGATCGGCGGACGGGGCCGGCGCACGGGCCGGCGGCGGGGACCGGCGGGTGGGGACCGGCGGGTGGGGAGTCGCACGGCCACCGGTCCGCGCGGCCCGGTGGCCCGGGACCGGACCGGGCGGGGTCGTGACCTCCGCGGGCCGGGGCCGGGGCCGGGGCCGGGGCCGGGGGTCGGTGAGGGCGTCGAGGTGGACCGGGGAGCGGCTCCGGGGGAGCGCCGACCCGCCCGGCCGGCCGCCGCGCGGTACCGGGCCGGGCGGCGACCGGCCCGGGTCGGCGTGGAGAGCCGGGACGGGGCGGGAACGCGAGAAGGCCCCCGGCGGTGCCGGGGGCCTTCTCGTCGTGCAGGTGTGCGCCCGAAGGGATTCGAACCCCTAACCTTCTGATCCGTAGTCAGATGCTCTATCCGTTGAGCTACGGGCGCGTCCGGCGCGCCGTGACGCGCTGACTGGACCTACTGTAGCGGGCTTCGGCCCGCGTCACCAATCGACTGCGGCGCAACGCTTCCAGGGCTGCTGATCGGGGCTGCGGGGGGCGCTGGGGGGTCCCCGGGAAGCGGCGAGGGCCCCGGTCGCGGTGTGCGACCGGAGCCCTCGACCCTGGCGGAGGCGGCGGGATTTGAACCCGCGAGGGGGTGTTAGCCCCCAACCCGCTTAGCAGGCGGGCGCACTAGGCCACTATGCGACGCCTCCAACGTCATGAAGGCTAGCAGCCCGTGACGTGCGAGCATCACCGACGATGACCGACAACGTGCCCGAGCCCGAGTCCTCGTCGTCCGGCGGTGCCGCCGGCGTCCCCGCCGCCCGCGGCGGCCACCTCGCGCGGCGCGCCCTCCTGGCCGGTGGCGGGGCCGTCGTCGTGGCCGGCGCCGGGGCCGGCGCCTGGTGGCTGGCGACCGGCCGCGACGACCCCGCGCAGGACGTGCGCGCCGCGGCGCAGGAGCTGGCCGACGCCTGGTCGGGCCCCGGGCTGGCCTCCGCGGGCCTGGTCTCCGCCCCCGCGGACGTCGAGGCGGAGTACGCGCGCCTGACCGGGTCGCTGGCCTCCCCCGCGCCCGCCGTCACGGTCGCCTCCGTCGACGCCGACGACGCGGGGGAGGGCACGGCGCGGGCCGCCCTCGACGTCCTGTTCGACCTCGCCGCCGCGCACGGCGCCCCGCCCGGGGCGGTCCTCCGCTACCGCACCACCGCCCGGTTCACGCGGCAGGACGACGGTTCCTGGCGCCCGGTGTGGGAACCCGCCCTCGTCCACCCGGCGCTGGCCTCCGGGGCCACCTTCGTCGTGGACCGCACGGTCCCGGCGCGCGCCGACGTCCTGGGCCGCGACGGTTCCCCCGTCGTCACCGCCACCGACGTCGTGCGGGTGGGGGTCCAGCCCTCGCGCACCGGCGACCCGGTGGCGACGGCGAACGCCCTGGGCGCGGCCCTGGGGGTCGACGCCGCCGCGCTGGCGACCCGCGTGCAGCAGGCGTCCCCGGACGCGTTCGTCGACGTCATCACCTTGCGGCGCAGCGACTACGACGCCCAGCGGGCCGTCCTGCAGCCGATCCCCGGGGCGGTCTTCGCGGAGTCCACGCTGCCGCTGGCACCGACCCGGGGTTTCGCCCGCTCCCTGCTCGGCGGCGTCGGCCAGGTCACGGCCGAGATCGTCGAGGGTTCCGCCGGCCGCTACGTGGCCGGGGACGTCGCGGGGTTGTCGGGGTTGCAGCGGACCTACGACGAACGGCTCGCGGGCCGGGTCGGGATCGCCGTCCAGGCGCAGGGCGGCAGCGACGCCACCTCGGTGGAACTGTTCCGGGTGGCGGCCGTGCCCGGCCAGACCGTGGCGACGACCCTCGACGCGGCCGTGCAGCGCGCCGCCGACGACGCCCTGGCGGCCAGCCCCGCCGACGCCGCGCTCGTCGCGGTCGACGTCGCCACCGGCGCCGTCGTGGCGGTCGCCAACCACCCCGTCGACGGCGGGGACCGCGCGCTCACCGGGCGTTTCCCGCCGGGGTCGACGTTCAAGGTCGTCACGACGCTGGCGCTGCTGGCGAACGGCCTGGACGTGGGGGAGACGGTGCCCTGCCCGCCGACGTACACCGTCGAGGGGCGCTCGTTCTCGAACTTCGAGGACGAGGCCTTCGGTGAGGTGCCGTTCCGCACGGACTTCGCCCGCTCCTGCAACACGGCCTTCGCCGGGCTCAGCGTGCGGCTGGGCGACGACGACCTGCCCCGCGCCGCGGCCGAGCTGGGTGTGGGCGCGGAGTGGGCGGCCGGGGCGGACGCCTTCCCCGGGACGGTGCCCAGCGCCACGTCGGCCGTCGACCTGGCGGCCGCCAGCTTCGGGCAGGGCCGCACGCTCACCTCGCCGCTGGCGATGGCGGTCGCCGCGGCCTCGGTCGCGGCGGGGGAGCTGCGGCGGCCCACGGTCGTCACCGACCCCGCCGTCGCCGAACCCTCCGCGCCGGCGTCGGCGGCGGACCCGGCGCTGCTGGGGGTCGTCGGCGGGCTCATGCGCGACGTCGTCACCGCCGGGACGGCCACCGTCCTGGCGGACGTGCCGGGGGCACCGGTGCACGCCAAGACGGGCACGGCCGAGCACGGCACCGCCGTGCCGCCGGCCACGCACGCGTGGACGATCGGCTACCAGGGCGGGCTGGCGTTCTCGGTGTTCGTCACCGAGGGGGTCAGCGGCGGGTCGGTCGCGGCGCCGCTGGCGCGGGACTTCCTGGTCCGCCTGGCCGCGGCCGGGGGGTACACCGGGGATTCCTGAGCCGGTTCCTGTGCGGGTCCGGTGAGCGTCCTTCGAGGAACGGGCCGGCTTCGGCACGAAATCTCCGCCACATGCGGCGAAGGAATTGCCAACCGCCCCCACGAGGGGTGAGGATGCTGCAGTACGCCCTGTGGGCTACACGCGGGCCCGGCTCATCCCCCCCGAGCCGGACCGTCGACGGCCCCCGCTCCCCCCCAGCGGGGGCCGTCTCCTTTCTCCCGCGGATCCGCGCGGGCCGGACCGCGCGACGCCGCGGTCCCCACAGGCCCCCTCCCCGTTCTCGCCGTCCACAGGACGCGACCGGCGGCGCCGGCGGTCGCACCGCCTCCCGCACGGTGGTCCCCCCGACCACCGCCGAGGAGGCCACCGTGCCCGTCCGCCCCCCGCTCCGCACCTCCCGCCGACGCCCGGCGACCACCCCCCTCAGCCGCCCCGGGACCGTGCGGCTGCTCACCGACGACCCCGAGCTCACCGCCGCGGTCAGCAGGCTGGCGGCCGCGGCCGGGTGCCCGCTGCGACGCGACGGTGACCCCGCTGTGGACCCCGCTGTGGACCCCGCCGACGACGACCCCGACGAGGGGGCCCCGGCCGTCGCCCTGGTCGTCGCGGGGGTCGACGCCGACCCCGCCGCCCTGTCCCGCGCCCGCGCCGGCGGGACCCCGGCCGTCGTCGTGGGCCACGCCCCGCTGCCCGGCGGCTGGTGGCAGGAGGCCGCCGCCCTCGACCCCGACCACGCCGTCGTCCTGCCCGAGGCCCAGGACTGGCTGCTGGAGCGCCTGTCCGACGTGGCCGACGGCGTCGGCGGGCGCGGCCCCGTGCTCGGCGTCGTGGGCGGGACGGGGGGCGCGGGGGCCAGCGTCCTGGCCGCGGCCCTGGCCCGGGCGCTGGCCGACACCGTCGGCGGGTGCCTGCTCGTCGACGGCGACCCGCGCTCGGGCGGGCTGGACCTGCTCGTCGGCGGCGACGCCCTGCCGGGCCTGCGCTGGGCCGACCTGGCGGGCGTGCAGGGCCGGCTGGCGCCCCAGGTGCTGCGCTCGGCCGTGGACGTCGGCGGCGGGCTGCACGTCCTGCCCTGCGACCGCGACGGCGGCGGCGGCCCGGACCCGGCGCAGGTGTGGACCGTCGTGGACGCCGCGCGGCGCGCGTTCCCGGCGACGGTGGTGGACCTGCCCCGCGGCGGCCTGGACGGCTTCGCCCCGGTGCTCGGCGCCTGCGCCGAGCTGCTCGTGGTGACCCCGGGCACCACCCGCGGGGCCGCGGCCGCCTGCGTGGTCCTCGACGAGCTGCGGGCGGCGGGGGTGGGCGAGGTGCGCCTCGTCGTGCGCGACGTCGGCGCCGGGGCCGACCCGGACGACGTCGCCGACGCGGCCGGGGCGGCGCTGGCCGGGGTCGTGCGGCCCGACCGGGACCTCGACGCGGCGCTCGAGCTCGGCGAGGGCGTCCCCGGGGGCCGGCGCAGCGGTCTGCGGGCGTTCGCGATGGCCTGCGCCCGCGACTGGGCGGCCGGCGCGTGAGGACGGCCGACGACGACTCCGCGCGAAACTCCGCCCGCGACTTCGCCCGCGACGTCGAACGGGTCCGGGACCGCCTCGCCCGCGACGGCGCCGACCCCGGGCCCGGTGCGGTCGCCGCCGCCGCGCGGGCCGAGGGCGTCGTGCTGGGGGCCGCGGACCTGCTGCGGCTGCTGGACGCCGTCGGGGCCGCCGTGGCCGGCGCGGGCCGCCTGCAGCCGCTGCTGCGCGCGCCCGGGACGACCGACGTGCTGGTCAACGGCGGCGGGGAGGTCTGGGTCGACGACGGTCGCGGGCTGCGGCGGGCCGACCTCGCCCTGGCCGGGGAGGAGGAGGTCCGCGCCCTCGCGGTCCGGCTGGCCGCCACCGCCGGCCGCCGCCTGGACGAGGCCAGCCCGTTCGTCGACGCCCGACTGGGCGACGGGACCCGGTTGCACGCCGTGCTGCCGCCGCTGGCCCCCGACGGCACCCACCTGAGCCTGCGGGTGCCGGCCGTGCGCCGCTTCGGCCTCGAGGAGCTGGAGCGGTCCGGGGCCGTCCCCGCCGCGGTGGGGGCGGTGCTGCGCGCCGTCGTCGCGCGGCGGCTGTCGTTCCTGGTCAGCGGCGGGACCGGCAGCGGCAAGACGACGCTGCTGCAGGCGATGCTCGGGCTGGTCCCCGGCACCGAGCGCGTCGTGGTCGTGGAGGACTCCGGGGAGCTGCGGCCCGACCACCCGCACGTCGTCCGGCTCGAGGCCCGGCACGGCAACGTCGAGGGCCGCGGGGCCGTCGGCCTCGACGACCTCGTCCGGCAGGCGCTGCGCATGCGTCCCGACCGGCTCGTCGTGGGCGAGTGCCGCGGCGCGGAGGTCCGGGACCTGTTGGCCGCGCTGAACACCGGTCACGCCGGGGGCGCCGGGACCGTGCACGCGAACGCGGCCGCCGACGTGCCCGTGCGGCTGCACGCGCTCGCCGCGACCGCCGGCGTCGAGGCGGCCGTCGTGGACGCGCAGCTGCTCGCCGGGGTCGACGTCGTCGTCCACGTCCGCCGTCGCGGGCGCGGGCGGGAGGTCGCCGAGGTGGGGGTCGTCGCCGGGGAGCGCGGACGGGCCGTGGTGCTGCCGGCGCTGCTGGTGGACCCGGACGGCCGCCTGCGGGCCGGCCCCGGCCGCGACCGGCTCCAGGTGCGCCTGGGCGTGCCGGTGGACGCGCCGGACGCCCCGTGAACGCCCCGCTGCTGGTCGCCGGTCTGCTCCTGGCGGCGGGGCTGACCGGCACCGCCCCCGTGCGCGGGACGCCGCACCGGCCGTGGGCCGCGACGTCGAGGTCGAGGTCCTGGCCGTCGGCGCGGCCCGCGCGGCGGCGGCCCGCCCCGGCCGGCCCCGACGACCTGGTGGGGGCGCGCGTCGCCGAGCGCGCCGCGGCGCTGCTGCGTGCCGGGGTGCCCCCGGCGACCGCCTGGGAGCACGCGGGGGACCACGCGGGGGACCACGCGGGGGACGGGGTTCCTCCTGCCGTGCGGGCCGTGCGGCGGCTCGTCGCCGACACCGGCGCTCCCGCCGCCGAGGCCCTGGAGGCCTGCGCGGCCGGGCTGCGGGCCGACGCCGCCGCCCGCGCCGCCCTGCGCACCGCGCTGGCGGGGGCGCGCGTCAGCGCCCGCACCGTCTCGGCCCTGCCCCTGCTCGGCCTCGTCCTCGGCGCGGCCCTGGGCGCCCCGCCGTGGCAGACCCTGACCGGGTCGACGGCGGGCCGGGTCTGCGCCGCGGTGGGCGTCGTGCTCCTCGTGGCCGGGCACCGGTGGAGCAGCCGGCTGGTCACCGCCGCCGGCCGGGCCGTGCGGTGACGGCCGCCGCGCCGTGCGTGGCGGTGCTGCTGGCCGCCGCCGTCCTCGTCCGCGGTGACGGCGGCGGGGACGGTGGCCCGCCGCGGCTGCCCCCGTGGGTCCGGCGTCCCCGGCGCAGCGGACCGCCCCCGCCGCAGGCCGACGCCGCCCTGCTCTGCGACCTCGTGGCGGCCGCCGTCGGCGCCGGGCTGCCGCCGGGGCGCGCCCTGACCGCCGCGCTGGAGGCGCTGGCGCGGGAGGGGTACGCGCGCGTCCCGGAGCTGGACCGGGCCGCGGTGCGGCTGTCCTGGGGGCAGGACCCGCAGGAGTTCGCGGACGCGCTCGGGACGGGCCCGTGGGACGACCTCGCCGAGCCCCTGCTGCTGTCGGCGCGCACCGGGGCCCCGGCCGCGTCCCTGCTGAGCTCGGCGGCCGGTGCGCGTCGCGCCCGGCGCCGGTGGGAGGCCGAGGCCGCCGCGGCCCGCCTGTCGGCCACCCTCGTCCTGCCCCTGGGGTTGTGCACGCTGCCCGCGTTCCTCCTCCTCGGGGTCGTCCCCGTCGTCCTCGGCCTGGCCCGGGAGGTCCTGTCGTGACGCCGCGGTCCCCACACCGGCTCCCGGTCCCGGGGTTGTCCACACCGCCGCCGGTGAGCCCCCCGGGAAACCCGCCCGCGGCCGAGAGTGGTTGCGCACCGGGCGTTCCCGGTACCACCACCGCGAGGAGGAACCGTGCACGAGCAGTTCGCCGACGAGGACCAGGACCCCCGGGGCGACCGGGAACCCCAGGAGGGACCGGGACCGGACGCCGGGATGGCCACCGCCGAGTACGCCATGGCGACGCTGGCCGCCTGCGGTTTCGCGGCGCTGCTCATCGCCGTCCTGCGCAGCGACGAGGTGCGGGGGATGCTGCTCGGCGTCGTCCGCCAGGCCCTCACCCTCGGGTGAGCCGCCGCGGACCGGGCGACCGGGGTTCGGTGACGTCCGAGTTCGCCGTCCTGCTGCCCGCCGTCCTGGTCCTGCTCGCCCTCGCGCTCGGCGCGGTCCGGGTCGTGGTGACGCAGGTGCAGTGCGTCGACGCGGCCCGCGCCGCGGCCCGCGCCGCCGCGCGCGGGGAACCGGCGGACGTGGTCCGGGGCACCGCGCTCGCCGCGGCCCCCACCGGGGCGGACGTCCGGGTCGAGACCACCGGCGCCACCGTGCGGGTCGTCGTGAGCTCCCCGCAGCGGCTCGCCGGGCCCCTCGGCGGCGCCGTCCTCGCCCGCGGCACCGCGACGGCCGCCGTGGAGGGGGCGTGACCGCCCGGGACGCCGGCGGCGACGGGGGCGACGACGGGGGCGGCGACGGGGGCAGCGGCACCGTCCTGGCCGTCGGGGTGTGCGCCGCCGTCCTGACGGCCCTGCTCCTCGTCCTCGCCGTCGCGTCCGCCGTCGTCGCCCGCCACCGCGCCGAGGCTGCCGCCGACCTCGCCGCGCTCGCGGGCGCCGACGTCGTCGCCGGGCGCGCCGCCGGCGACGCGTGCGGGCGGGCGGGCGGTGTCGTCGCCGCGCACGGGGCCGCGGTCGTGGCGTGCGCGGTCGGTGCCGACGGGTCGGTCACCGTCACGGCCGCGGTCCGGCCCGCCGGGCTCGCCGGTGCCCTGGGCCGCGCCCGGGCCTCGGCGCGCGCCGGTCAGGCCACGACCGGGGACGCGGGGGGCGCCGGGGGCGCAGGGGCCCGGGAGGGCCCGGGGTGAGCGCGCACCGCCGCGACGAGCACGTCGAGCAGCGCCAGCGCCCCGGCCTTGTCCAGGGGCTCGTTCCCGTTGCCGCACTTGGGCGACTGCACGCACGCCGGGCAGCCGTCCTCGCAGGCGCAGGCCCGCACGGCGTCCCGCGTCGCGCCGACCCAGTCCGCGAACCGCTCGTGGGCGCGGTCGGCGAACCCGGCCCCGCCGGGCACGGCGTCGTGGACGAACACCGTGGGCAGCCCCGTGTCGGGGTGCAGGGCCGTGGACAGGCCGCCGAGGTCCCAGCGGTCGCACGTCGCCAGCAGCGGCAGCATCCCGATCGAGGCGTGCTCGGCGGCGTGCAGCGCCCCGGGCAGCCGGGTCGCGTCGCCCAGGACGGCCTCGGCGACGCCCGGGTCGACGGTCCACCACACCGCGCGGGTCCGCAGCCGGCGCTCGGGCAGGTCCAGGGGCTGCTCGCCCAGGACCGTCCCGGTGCCGACGGTGCGCCGCAGGAAACCCGTGACGCGGCTCGTCACCTCCACGACGCCCGAGCCCACCGCGACCGGCCCGGTGGTGCGGGTCCGGTCGACGGCCAGGACCCGCACGTCGGATGCCGAGCGGGCGTGCGTCGTGTACCCCGGGTCCGGTTCGCGGTGCACGACGGCCACGGACTCCTCCAGGTCCAGCCGGTCGACCAGGTAGGTGCGGCCCTGGTGGACGTGCACCGCGCCCTCGTGCACCGACGCGTCGGCCGACCCGGCCTGGACGGTCCCCAGGATGCGTCCGGTGACGTCCTCCACGACCCGGACGCTGCCACCGGCGCCGCGCAGGTCGGTGAGGTCGACCGCGCGGTCCCGGCGCGTCCAGTACCAGCCGTTCGGCCTGCGGCGCAGCATCTTCCGCTGCACGAGGAGTTCCACGACGTCGGCCGCGACGGGCCCGAACAGTTCCAGGTCCGCCTCGGTGAGCGGCAGTTCCTGAGCAGCGGCGGCCAGGTGCGGGGCCAGGACGTAGACGTTGTCGGGGTCCAGGACGGTGGCCTCCACCCCGGCGCCGAACAACGCCTCGGGGTGGTGCACGAGGTAGGTGTCCAGCGGGTCGTCGCGCGCCACGAACACCCCCAGCGCCGGGGCCCCGCGCCGGCCGGCGCGGCCGATCTGCTGCCAGAACGAGGCGCGGGTCCCGGGCCAGCCCGCGACGAGCACGGCGTCCAGCCCGGCGACGTCGACGCCCAGCTCCAGGGCGTTCGTCGTCGCCATGCCCACCACGCGCCCCGACCGCAGCCCCTCCTCCAGGGCCCGCCGGTCCTCGGGCAGGTACCCGCCGCGGTAGGCCAGCACCCGGCCGGCGAGGTCGGGGTCGACGTCGGACAGCCGCCGCCGCGCCCCCGCGGCCACGGACTCGGCCCCCGTGCGGCTGCGGACGAACGCCAGCGTCCGCACCCCCTCCAGCACCAGGTCGCCCAGCAGGTCCGCCGCCTCGGCCGTCGCGGTCCGGCGCTCGGTCCTCGCCGCCGGCCCGCCCGCGCCGGTCGCGGGGCGGGTGGGCGGCTCCCACAGCGCCACCGAGACCGCCGGGCGCGCCGAGGAGTCGTCGGTGACGGCGTGGACGTCCAGGCCCGTCAGCCGGCGGGCCGTGGTGGCCGGGTCGGCCACCGTCGCCGAGGCCAGCACGACGACGGGGTCGGCGCCGTAGCGGGCGGCCAGCCGGCGCAACCGGCGCAGCACCGCCGCGGCGTGCGAGCCGAACACCCCCCGGTACGTGTGCAGCTCGTCGACCACGACGAAGCGCAGGCGGCGCAGGAAGCTGGCCCAGTGCTCGTGCCCGGGCAGCACCGACCGGTGCAGCATGTCCACGTTCGTCAGCACCAGCGCCGCGTGCTCGCGGATCCAGCGCCGCACCTCCGGCGGGGTGTCGCCGTCGTACGTGCTGGTGACCGGGGCGTCCAGCCCCAGGGCGCGCAGCCGGGAGTCCTGGTCGGCGGCCAGCGCCTTGGTGGGGGACAGGTACAGCGCCGTGGCGCCCTTGCCGTTGGGGCTGGCGAGCGCGCTCGCGCGCAGCTCCGTCAGCACCGGCAGCTGGTAGGCCAGCGACTTGCCCGAGGCCGTCCCGGCGGACAGGACCGTGGAGCGCCCCGCGTGGACGGCCTCGGCGGCCAGCACCTGGTGCCGCCACGGCAGGCCGCCGGTGCCGCGCTCGAGGGCGGCGACGACGGCGGGGTCGGCCCACGCGGGCCACGGTTCGCGCGCCCCCGGCCGCGCGGGCAGCTGCTCGACGTGCCGGACGCGGTCGCCGCGGCGGCCGGCGTCCAGCAGCCGCTGCCACCGGGGCGGGCCGGGGGGGCCGGGCCTGTCCGAGCTCACGCCGCACAGTCTCCCCCCGTCCCGCTGCCGCCCGTCGCGCCACCACCGCCCGGGGGCGGATCGCCGGGGTTGGACAAGCCGATCACGCAGCGCGATGGTTAGATGCCAGGGAGGGCGCGGCAGCGTCCTCGCAAGCAGACTCTGCACGCACCTGCACGCGACAGCGCGCAGCCGACCAGCAGCGAGGAGGGGTCCTAGTGGACCTGTCGGTGACCAGCCGCGAGGAGAGCGGCCGGACCGTCGTCGAGGTGTCCGGCGAGATCGACGTGTACACCGCACCCACCCTGCGTGAGCGGCTCAACGAACTCGTGGGCGCCGGCCACCACCACCTCGTCGTGGACATGGAGGGCGTCGAGTTCCTCGACTCCACCGGGCTCGGTGTGCTGGTGGGCGGTCTCAAGCGCGTCCGCTCCCACGACGGTTCCCTGCACCTGGTGTGCCAGCGGGAGAAGATCCTCAAGGTCTTCCGCATCACCGGCCTCACCAAGGTGTTCCCGATCCACGACACCGTCGCCGACGCCATCGCGGCGTCCGCGTCGGCCGACGAGGCGAACGCCTCCTCCTGACCCGCCCGCTCCCCAGAGTCAGGACCCACACCCGTGCCCACCGTCACCCTGCGGTTCTCACCGCTGGCCGAGCACGTGCGCACCGCGCGTCTCGTGGCCGTCTCGGTGGCGCGCCGGGCCGGGTTCGGGGAGGACCAGCTCGACGAGATCCGCATCGCCATCGGTGAGGCGTGCGCGCGCGCCGTCGCCGGCGGGGCGCTGCGGACCCCAACCGGCCCGGCCGTGGGCCTGGTCGACATGAAGTTGTGCGACGACGAGGAACGTCTCGACGTGACCGTCGTGCAGTGCTCGGCCGACGGCGAACCGCTGCCGGACGGCCCCGGCCCGCTGGTCACGGCCGACCCGCTGTCCCTGGCCCTCATGGCCGGGATGGCCGACTCCAGCGCTCCGTCCAGCCAGTCCGGCGGGGTCACGCTCTCGTGGCGGCTCCAGGCCGAGGCGGCGCAGGCGCGCGCCTTCTGATCCTCCGCCGCCGGCCGGCGGGGGAGTGATCGCGACGCGTGGCACTCCCGGGGGTGCTGTCCTACGCTGCGGAACGAGGTCATCACTCGTCGAGGAGGACGCGTGCCCGTACCCGAGAGTCTCTCCAGTTCCGCCCAGGGCATCACGATCGCCGTCGCGGTCGTCGCCGTCCTCGCGCTCGCCGCCGCGTTCGTCTTCCGGCGACAGGTGCTGGCCGCCGGTGAGGGCACCGAGCGCATGCAGGCCATCGCCGGTTCCGTCCAGCGCGGCGCGGCCGCCTACCTGCGCCGGCAGTTCCGCACCCTGGTCTGGTTCGCCGTCGCCGTCCTGCTCCTGCTGCTGGCCCTGCCCGCCGACGGCTGGGACCTGCGGGCCGCCCGCAGCGTCGCGTTCCTCGTCGGCGCCGCGTTCTCCGCCGCCATCGGCTACCTCGGGATGTCGCTGGCCGTCCGCGCGAACGTGCGCGTGGCGGCCGCCGCCCGGCGGCCCGACGGCGGGCGCGAGGACGGCATGCGGATCGCGTTCCGCACCGGCGGGGTCGTCGGCATGACCACCGTGGGCCTGGGGCTGCTGGGCGCGGCGATCGCCGTCCTGGCCTACGGCGACGACGCCCCCACCGTCCTGGAGGGCTTCGGGTTCGGCGCCGCGCTGCTGGCGATGTTCATGCGCGTCGGCGGCGGCATCTTCACCAAGGCCGCCGACGTCGGGGCCGACCTCGTCGGCAAGATCGAGCAGGGCATCCCCGAGGACGACCCCCGCAACCCCGCCACCATCGCCGACAACGTCGGCGACAACGTCGGCGACTGCGCCGGGATGGCCGCGGACCTGTTCGAGTCCTACGCGGTGACCATCGTCGCGGCCGTCATCCTCGGCAGCGCCGCCATCGGCGAGGACGGCCTGGTCCTGCCGCTGCTGATCCCCGCGATCGGCGCGATCACCGCCGCCCTCGGCGTCGTGCTGGTCCGCGCCCGGCCCGGCGTGAGCGGCCTGACGTCCATCCAGAACGGGTTCTACCTGTCCGCGGTCGTCGCCCTCGTCGGCACCGGGATCGCGTGCTACGCGTTCCTGCCCTCGACGTTCGCGGGTTTCGCCGGTGCCGACGCGACCGTCGCCACCCTCAACGGCGACCCGCGGCTCATCGCGTTCGCGGCCGTGTTCCTCGGGATCCTGCTCGCCGTCCTCATCCTGTTCCTCACCGGCCACTACACCGGGACCGAGTCCGGGCCCACCCGCGACGTCGCCGGGTCCTCGGTGACCGGTGCCGCGACCGTCGTGCTGTCCGGGATCGGCCTGGGCCTGGAGTCGGCCGTCTACACGACGCTCGTCATCGGCGGCGCGGTGTTCCTGGCGTTCCTGCTCGCCGGGGGCGTCCTGGCGCTGGCGATGTTCCTGGTGGCGCTCGCCGGGTGCGGGCTGCTCACCACGGTCGGCGTCATCGTCGCGATGGACACGTTCGGCCCGGTCAGCGACAACGCGCAGGGGATCGCCGAGATGAGCGGCGACGTCGACGGCGAGGGCGCCGCGGTCCTCACCGAGCTGGACGCGGTCGGGAACACCACGAAGGCCGTCACCAAGGGCATCGCGATCGCGACGGCCGTGCTGGCGGCGACGGCGCTGTTCGGGTCGTACCAGGGTGCGGTGGTGCAGCGCATCAACGAGGCGGCCGTCGGCATCGAGGCCCCCTCGCAGTACCTGCAGCGCACCATCGGCGACTTCAGCGTCTCGACGCCGACGACGCTGGTGGGGGTGCTGCTGGGGGCCGCGGTGGTGTTCCTGTTCGCCGGGCTCGCGATCAACGCGGTGGGCCGCTCGGCGGGGGCCGTCGTGCTGGAGGTGCGGCGGCAGTTCGCCGACCACCCCGGGATCATGGACGGCACCGAGGAGCCGGACCACGGCCGGGTCGTGGACCTGTGCACCCGCGACGCGCTGCGCGAACTGGCCACCCCGGGGCTGCTGGCGGCGTTCGCGCCGATCGCCGTCGGGTTCGGCCTGGGGGTCGCCCCGCTGGCGGGCTTCCTCGGCGGCGCGATCGCCGCGGGGGTCCTCATGGCGGTGTTCCTGGCGAACTCCGGCGGGTCGTGGGACAACGCGAAGAAGCTCGTCGAGGACGGCCTGCACGGCGGGAAGGGGTCGGCGGCGCACGAGGCCACGGTCATCGGCGACACGATCGGCGACCCGTTCAAGGACACCGCCGGCCCGGCGATCAACCCGCTCATCAAGGTCATGAACCTGGTGGCGCTGCTCGTGGCGCCCGCGGTGGTGACGCTGTCCATCGGGGCCGACGCGAACCCGGTGGCCCGGTACGGCATCGCGGTGGTCGCGACGGCGATCATCGTCGGCGCGGTCGTCGTCAGCAAGGTGCGGCGGGTGGACATGTCGGCGCCGACGGGGGCCGCGGCGCTGGACCTGACGGCCGAGGAGGGCGCGGACCGGCTGCGCTGAGCTGGCAGACTCGGGCCGCGTGAGCGACCCCCGAGAACTCCTGGCCGGGCTGCGCGCGGACCTGCGCGCCGCGGACTACACCGTCGACGGGGTCGCCCGGCTCGTCGGGGACGTCGCCTCGGCCGCGCTGGACCGCGAGCAGCCGCTGCCGGCGCTGCGGGCGACGGCCGGTTCCCGCGAGCCGGGTGCCGTCCTGCTGCGGCTGGGCACCCTGGGACGCACCGTGACCCGCGGTGAGCTGGACGCCGCGCTGCCCCGCACCGGGACGGCGGGGGCCGCCGCGCTCGGCCTGGTCGCGGCGGCGGGGGCGGCGCCGCAGGACGAGGTGCGGCCCCTGGTGGACCTGCGGCCCTACGCCGCCGACGACGCCGGTGAGCCGGTGCAGTGGTGGCTGGTCAGCGACCTCGGGGAGGTCGCGACCGGGGACGTCCTGCGCCCCGACCACGTCCTCGGCGTCGGGGGCGCCTCGCTGACGCTGGCCTCGGCGACGGTCCGCACCCCCGTCGACCGGGTCCTGGACGTCGGGACCGGCTGCGGCGTCCAGGCCCTGCACGCCGCGCGGCACGCGCGGCGGGTCACGGCCACGGACACCTCCGAGCGGGCGCTGGACCTCGCGGCCGTCAACGCCGCCCTCAACGAGGTGGCGCTGGACCTGCGCCACGGGTCGCTGCTGGAGCCCGTGGAGCCGGGGGAGCGGTTCGGCCTGGTCGTGTCGAACCCGCCGTTCGTCATCACCCCCCGCACCGGCGCGGTCCCCACCTACGAGTACCGCGACGGCGGGATGGCCGGCGACTCGCTGGTGGCGCAGCTCATCGGGTCGCTGCCGTCGGTGCTGGAACCGGGCGGCGTGGCGCAGCTGCTGGCGAACTGGGAGCTGCACGAGGGGCAGACCTGGTCGCAGCGGGTGGAGGGCTGGCTGGAGGGCACCGGGCTGGACGCGTGGGTCGTCCAGCGCGAGGTCGCCGACCCGGCCCTGTACGCCGAGACGTGGATCCGCGACGGCGGGCAGAAGCCGGGCCCGCGCTTCGACGAGCTGTACGCCGCCTGGCTCGACGACTTCGCCGCGCGGGGCGTGGACGGCGTCGGCTTCGGCGTCGTCACGCTGCGCCGACCGGCCCGCGACGGCGCCCCGCTGCGCCGGTTCGAGGAGAACCTCGCGGCCCTGTCGGACCCGCTGGGGGAGGTGTTCGCGGCCGGGCTGGCCGCCCACGACCGGCTGGCGCTGGTGGAGGACCTCGGGGACCTGCGGCTGACGGTCGCGCCCGACGTCACCGACGAGCGCTTCCACACCCCCGGCGACCCGGACCCGCGGATCGTGCTGCTGCGCCAGGGCGGCGGCCTGCGCCGCGTCGCGCAGGTCGACGGCGACCTCGCCGGGCTCGTGGGGGCCTGCGACGGGGAGCTGACCGTCGGGCAGATCACCGCCGGGCTCGCGGTGCTGGGGGAGGAGGCCGTGGGCGAGGTGCGGCAGCGGCTGTACCCGCGGGTGCGGTCGCTGGTGGCGGACGGGTTCCTGCGCCTGCCCTGACCGCGTCCACGGGCCGAACCCCCCGCGGCTCCGGGAGGCCCCGACGACCGCGGGTTGCGTCCCGCGGGCGGTGCCGTGGCACATTGGCGGGGCACGCCCGGAGCACGGACCGGCGCAGCGTGGGTGCACACGGTGCCGACGCGGCGTGCGAGAGTGCTCGGCAGGGCGTGCCGGCCCAGGGGTGGGAACCGGCGCCCGGGGCAACGATCCGAAGGTGAGAGGCAGGACCAGTGGCGGGCAAGTCCCAGGGAACGACGGCGTCCGGTGACGGACTGCGCCGACTGGTGATCGTCGAGTCGCCGAACAAGGTCAAGAACATCTCCAACTACCTCGGCCCGGGGTACGTCGTGGAGGCGTCGGTCGGCCACATCCGCGACCTGCCGCAGCCCTCGCAGCTGCCCGACGAGATGAAGAAGGGCCCCTTCGGCAAGTTCGCGGTCGACGTCGACCACGGCTTCGAGCCCTACTACGTCGTCGACACCGACAAGAAGAAGAAGGTCTCCGAGCTCAAGCGCGCCCTCAAGGACGCCGACGAGCTCATCCTCGCCACCGACCGCGACCGCGAGGGCGAGGCCATCGCCTGGCACCTCGTGCAGGCGCTCGAACCGCGCATCCCCTACCGGCGCATGGTGTTCGGGGAGATCACCCGGGAGGCCATCCAGCAGGCGGTGCAGGAGCTGCGCGACATCGACGACCGGCTCGTCGACGCGCAGGAGACCCGCCGCATCCTGGACCGCCTCTACGGCTACGAGCTGTCCCCGGTGCTGTGGCGCAAGGTGCGCGCGGGGCTGTCGGCCGGGCGCGTGCAGTCGGTGGCGACGCGGCTGTGCGTGGAGCGCGAGCGCGAGCGGATGGCGTTCGTCGCCGCCGGGTACGCCGACGTCACCGGCACCTTCGCCCCCGAGGGGGACTCGGCCTTCCAGGCCAAGCTGTCGCAGGTCGAGGGCAAGCGGGTCGCCTCCGGCCGCGACTTCGCCGACGACGGCACGCTGAAGACGCAGAACGTCGCCCACCTCGACGTGGCCGCCGCGCAGGCCCTCGTCGCGGGCCTGCGGGACGCCCGGTTCGCCGTCCGCGGGGTGGAGGAGAAGCCGTACACGCGCCGCCCGGCGGCGCCGTTCATCACCTCCACGCTGCAGCAGGAGGCCTCGCGCAAGCTGCGGCTGAACGCCCGGCAGACGATGCGCACCGCGCAGGGCCTGTACGAGCGCGGCTACATCACCTACATGCGCACCGACTCGATCCAGCTGTCGGCGCAGGCGCTGGCGGCGGCCCGGGCGCAGGCCCGGGAGCTGTACGGCCCCGAGTACGTGCCGGACTCCCCGCGCAACTACACGTCGAAGGCGAAGAACGCGCAGGAGGGCCACGAGGCGATCCGCCCGGCGGGGGAGAACTTCCGCACCCCGGCGCAGGTCTCCGGTGAGCTGCGCGGCGACGAGTTCCGCCTGTACGACCTCATCTGGAAGCGGACCGTCGCCTCCCAGATGCACGACGCGCGGGGGACGACCGCGACGGTCCGGCTGGGGGCGACCACGGCCGACGGCCGCGACGTCGAGTTCTCCGCCTCCGGCACGATCATCACGTTCCGCGGGTTCCTGGCCGCCTACGAGGAGGGCCGGGACGCCACCCGCGACGAGGAGAGCACCGGCGACGACGACCGCCGCCTGCCGCAGGTCGCCGCCGGCGACCCGCTGACCGCGCGGGACCTGACCGCCGACGGCCACGAGACGACCCCGCCGGCCCGGTACACCGAGGCCAGCCTCATCAAGACGCTGGAGGAGAAGGGGATCGGGCGTCCCTCGACGTTCCAGTCGATCATCTCGACCATCGTCGACCGCGGGTACGTCTGGTACAAGGGTTCGGCCCTGGTGCCGAGCTGGCTGGCGTTCGCGGTGACGCGGCTGCTGGAGGAGCACTTCCCCAAGCTCGTCGACTACGACTTCACGGCCGAGATGGAGAACGACCTCGACGCGATCTCGCGCGGGGAGGCCGAGCGCGTCGACTGGCTGACGAAGTTCTACTTCGGCGCCGACGGCCCGGCCAACGGTGCCGCCGCGCCCGCGGGCGCCGGCCCGGGCTCGGGCCCCGGTCACGCCGCCGACCTGGAGCTGGACGGCATCAAGGGCCTGGCCGACGACCTCGGCGCGATCGACGCCCGGGAGATCTCCACGATCCCGATCGGGGACGGCGTCGTCCTGCGGGTGGGCCGGTACGGGCCCTACCTGGAGGGGCCGGACCGCGAGACCGGAGAGCTGCTCAAGGCGTCGGTGCCCGAGGACGTCGCCCCCGACGAGATGACCGTCGAGCGGGCGTACGAGCTGCTGACGACGCAGTCCGAGGGCGACAACGTGCTGGGGCAGGACCCGGCGACCGGCCGCACGATCGTGGCGCGGGTGGGCCGCTACGGCCCGTACGTCACCGAGCTGATCGAGGACGAGCCCGCGCCGGAGCCGCCGGCCGAGGGGGCGCCGAAGAAGCGCGCCGCGAAGAAGGCGGCCAAGGCCAAGCCGCGCACGGGGTCGCTGTTCAAGGACATGTCGGTCGAGACCGTCACCCTGGAGCAGGCGCTGCAGCTGCTGTCGCTGCCGCGCGTGGTGGGGACCGACCCGCAGACCGGTGAGGAGATCACCGCGCAGAACGGCCGCTACGGCCCGTACCTGAAGAAGGGCACGGACTCGCGCTCCCTGGAGACCGAGGACCAGATCTTCTCCATCACGCTGCCGGAGGTGCTGGCGATCTACGCCCAGCCCAAGACGCGGCGCGGTGCGGTCGCCAAGCCGCCGCTCAAGGAGCTCGGCCCCGACCCCGAGTCCGGCCAGCCCATCGTGATCAAGGACGGCCGGTTCGGGCCGTACGCGACGGACGGCACGACCAACGCGACCCTGCGCAAGGACGACGACCCCGAGACGGTGACGCTGGAGCGGGCCGCGGAGCTGCTGGCCGAGAAGCGGGCCAAGGGGCCGGTGAAGAAGACCGCCAAGAAGGCGGCGGTGAAGAAGACGGCCGCGAAGAAGACGGCCGCGAAGCGGGCCCCGGCGAAGAAGGCCGCCGCAGCCGCGGAATCCTGACGGACCCCGCACCACGGACCCCTCACCACGAACGCTGAGTGAGGATCGACGCACCGAACGTCGATCCTCGCTCAGCGCCCGGGTGAAGCTGCCGCGAAGGCGCCGGGGAGGTGCCCGGAGTGGGACAGGGTCGCTCCTCGTGCACACCACCACCCCGCCGCCCGTCGGCCGGCTGCTGAGCCTGCAGGCCGTGCGCGCCGTCGCCGCCTCGCTCGTCGTCCTGGTCCACCTCGGCGGCCCCACCGCCTTCGAGCACAAGGTCTTCGGCAGCTCGCTGCTGCAGCCGGTGTGGTGGCCCGCGCAGTCCGGCGTCGACCTCTTCTTCGTCGTCAGCGGCTTCGTCATGGCCGTCACCGCCGGCGGCGCCCTGTTCGCCGGCGCCCCCCGGCCCTCCGTGGGCCGGTTCGCCTGGCGCCGCGCCAGCCGCGTCTACCCGCTGTACTGGGCCGTCTCCCTCGTCCTGCTGGCCGTCGTGCTCGCCGCCCCCGGCCTCGTCCACGGCAACGGCGAGGAGACCGACCTGCTCGCCACGTTCGCGCTGCTGCCCCAGCGCGGCGAGCCGCTGCTGCTGGTGGGCTGGACCCTCGTCTACGAGATGGGCTTCTACCTCGTCTTCACCCTGTCGCTGCTGGCCGGCCGCCGGGGCCGCGGCGCCGCCCGCGCCGTCCTGGTCGCCTGGGCCGCGGCCGTCCTCGTCGCCGGCCCGTTCGTGCCGCAGGGCGCCTCGCCGTGGCTGCAGGTCGCGACCAACCCGCTGAACCTGGAGTTCGGGATGGGCGTCCTCGCCGGCTGGCTCGTCGTCAGCGGCCGCGCCGCCGGCCGCGGGCCGCTGCTGCTGGGCGCCGGGCTCACCGTCCTGCTCGCCACCTGGGTCGACCTGTCGCTGCGGGGCCCGCTGACCGGCACCGGGCTCGCGATGGCCCTGGCCCTGGGCGGCGGCTCCGCCCTGACCGTCACCGGCCTGGCGACCCTCGAGCGCGAGGGCCGGCTGCGGGTCCCGGCGCTGCTGGGCCGCCTCGGGGACGCCTCCTACTCCCTGTACCTCGTGCACGTGCCCGTCATCACCCTCGCCGCGATCGTGCTCGCCCGCGTCCTGCCCGACCTGCGCGGGCCCGCCGGCCTCGCCCTGCAGGCCGTCGTCGTGGTCGTCGCCTTCGTCGGCTGCCAGGTCGCCGGGCTGCTCGCCCACGCCCTCCTGGAGCGCCCGCTGCTGACTCTCACCCGGCGCCTCGAACGCCGGGTCGCGTCCCCCCGCGGCGCCGCCGCGCGGCCCGCGCAGGCCCGCCCCGAGCGCGGGGAGGTGTCCGCCGCGGCCTCTACCCTGACGACGTGACCCCAGCCGCGACCGCTCCCGACCACCCCGCGGAGCGCGCGGCGAGCGCACCCGACCACGACGTGCGGGCCCTGCTGCGCGACCACCCCGACTTCCGCCGCATGTGGCTCTCGCTCATGCTCTCCAGCTTCGGGGACTGGCTCGGGATGCTCGCCAAGCTGGGCACCGCCGCGGGCCTGACCGTCGGCGACGCCACCCAGACCAGCGTCGCCGTCTCCACCGTCTTCGTGCTGCAGCTGGCGCCCGCGGCCCTGCTCGGGCCGCTGGCGGGGGCGCTCGCCGACCGCCTCGACCGGCGGACGACGATGGTCGTCGGCGACGTCCTGCGGTTCGCGCTGTTCGCCTCCATCCCGCTCGCCGGGAACCTCACCTGGCTGTTCGTCGCCACCCTGCTCATCGAGCTGGTCACCTTGTTCTGGGGCCCGGCCAAGGACGCCACCGTCCCCAACCTGGTGCCCCGCAACCGGCTGGAGGCGGCCAACCAGGTCAGCCTCGTCGCCACCTACGGCTCGGCCCCCGTCGCCGGGCTCGCCTTCATCCTGCTGACCCTGCTCACCGGGGTCCTCGACGGCGTCCTGCCCTTCCTCGCCGGCGGGCAGTCCGACCTGGCGATGTACGTCAACGCGCTCACGTTCCTCGTCGCAGCCGCCGTCATCTGGCGCCTGGACATCCCGCCGCGCGAGGGCGCGCCCCGCGAGGGTGGGCTCGCGCCCACGCTGGGGCGCGACATCGTCGAGGGCTGGCGGTTCGTGGGGCGCTCGGCGCTGCTGCGCGGGCTCGTCCTCGGGATGCTCGTCGCGTTCGGCGCCGGCGGGGTCGTGCTCGGCCTCGGGCGCGCCTTCGTCACCAGCCTGGGCGCGGGGGACCCCGGGTACGGCGTCGTCGTGATGGCCGTCTTCGCCGGCGTCGCCCTCGGGGTGTGGCAGGGGCCGCGCTGGCTGGCCGGGTTCAGCCGGCGCCGCACCTTCGGGCTGGCGCTGTCCGCCGCCGGGGTCTCCCTCGTGCTCGTCGCGGTCGTGCACGACATCGTCGTGGCGTCCCTGTGCGTCGTGGCCCTCGGGCTGTTCACCGGGCTCGCCTACGTCTCGGCGTACACGCTGCTCGGCCTGGAGGTCGACGACGACGTCCGCGGCCGCACCTTCGCCTTCGTCGGCTCCAGCACCCGCGTCGTCATCATCGCCGTGATGCTCGTGGCCCCGTGGGTCGCGAACGCCCTCGGGGAGCTGACCCTCGCCCCCAGCGACCACTGGTCGGTGACGTACGCCGGGTCGGCGCTGGCCATGGCGCTGGCCGGGGTCGTCACCGGCGTCACGGGCCTGGTGGTGTTCCGGCAGGTGGACGACCGCCGCGGGACCAGCCTGCGCGCCGACCTGGTCGCGGCCTGGCGCCGTCGCGGGCAGGCTGGTCCCGTGGTCCCCGACACCCCCGCGACCGGTCGTCCCGCCCGCGCCCCGGGCGGGTTCTTCCTCGCCCTCGAGGGCGGCGACGGGTCGGGCAAGACCACCCAGGCCACGCTGCTGGTGGCCTGGCTGGGGGAGCGGGGCCACGAGGCCGTCGTGACCCGCGAACCCGGCGGCACCGCCACCGGCCGCGACCTGCGCGAGGTCCTGCTCAGCCACCGCGGCGACGGCGCCCCGCTGAGCCCGCGCGCCGAGGCGCTGCTGTTCGCCGCCGACCGCGCCCAGCACGTCGCCGAGGTGGTCCGCCCCGCCCTGGGCCGCGGCGCCGTCGTCGTCACCGACCGCTACGTCGACTCCTCCCTGGCCTACCAGGGGGCCGGGCGCGACCTGCCCGCCGCCGACGTCGAGGGGCTGTCGCGGTGGGCGACCGAGGACCTGCTGCCCGACCTGACCGTCGTCCTCGACGTCGACCCCGCCACCGCCGCGCGGCGCCGCTCCGGCCGCGCGGCCGACGACCGCCTCGAGGCGGAGTCGCGGGCCTTCCACGCCCGGGTGCGCGAGCAGTTCCTGCTGCTGGCCCGGCGCGACCCGGCGCGCTACCTGGTGCTGGACGCGACGACCACGCCCGAGGCGGTCCAGGAGAAGCTGCGCGCCCACCTCACCGGGCTGCTGCCCGCCCCGGTGCGCTCGCGGGCGGGTGCGCGGTGAGCGTCTGGGACGAGGTCGTCGGCCAGGGCCCGGCCGTCCGGGTCCTGACCCGTGCCGCGCTCGCCGCCCGCCGCGGCACCACCGGCATGACCCACGCGTGGCTGCTCACCGGCCCACCCGGCTCCGGGCGGTCCACCGCGGCCCGCGCCTTCGCGGCCGCGCTGGCGTGCGAGGACCCCGCCGAGGTCGGCTGCGGCCGCTGCCCCGGCTGCCGGACCGCCGTCGCCGGGTCGCACGCCGACGTCACGGTCTTCTCCACCGAGCACATGCAGATCCGCCGCGAGGACGTCGAGCCGCTCATCGCCACCGCCCAGCGCCGCCCCTCGGTGGCGCGCTGGCGGGTGATCGTCGTCGAGGACGCCGACCGGCTGAACCAGACCTCGGGCAACGTGCTGCTGAAGACCATCGAGGAACCGCCCGCGCAGACGGTCTGGCTGCTGTGCGCGCCCGCCGTCGACGACGTCCTGCCGACGATCCGCTCCCGCGCGCGGCACGTCCCGCTGCGCGTCCCGCCCGCCGACGCCGTCGCCGAGCTGCTGGTGCGCCGCGACGGGATCGACCCGGTGATGGCCGCGTTCGCCGCGCGCGCCGCGCAGTCCCACGTCGGCCTGGCGCGGCGGCTGGCCCGCGACGAGGGTGCCCGCATCCGCCGCCGCGAGGTGCTGCGGCTGCCGCAGCGGGTGCGCGGCGTCGGCGACGCCGTCGTGGCCGCCGGGGAGCTCGTCGAGGTCGCCGCCGAGGAGGCCGGCGCCTCGACCACCGAGCGCGACGCCCGGGAGCGGGCCGAGCTGCTGCGCGCGCTGGGCGCCGACGGGTCGGCGACCGTCCCGCCGGCCGTGCGCGCCCAGGTGCGGCAGCTGGAGGAGGACCAGAAGCGCCGCGCCCGCCGGCACCAGACCGACGTCCTGGACCGGGCGCTGGTGGACCTGCTCGGGCTGCTGCGCGACGTCCTCGTCCTGCAGCTGGGGGCGCCGGTGGAGCTGGTCAACGGGGACATGACGACCGACGTGCGGGCGATGGCCGCCGCGAGCACCGCGGAGGACACCCTGCGCCGCGCCGACGCGGTGCAGCTGGCCCGCGAGCGCCTCGCCCAGAACGTCGCGCCGCTGCTGGCCATCGAGGCGCTGGCCCTGAGCCTGCGGCCCCCCGGCCGGGACGAGTGACGTCACGTACCGTGGCCCTCACCATGCGCGCTGCCCGACGAGTCGTCTGCTCCCTCGCCGTCGTGGCGCTGGCGCTGCCGGGGTGCTCGGCGCTGGGCGGGTCCAGCCCGGACCCCAGCCCGGTGGGGACCGCGTCGGCGGTCGGGAGCGAGAACGCCACCGACCCGGCGCTGTCGGCGTTCTACGCCCAGGACCTGCAGTGGGCCGACTGCTCGGGCGGTTTCCAGTGCACGCGGCTGACGGTGCCGGTGGACTACGCCGCCCCCGCCGCGGGCACGACGACGCTGGCGGTGGTGCGGCTGCCCACCGGCGCGGAGGGGGAGGACCGGCTGGGGTCGCTCGTCCTGAACCCCGGCGGCCCGGGCGCCTCCGGGGTCGAGTACGCGCGGGCCGCGGAGAGCGTCGTGTCCGCGGACGTGCGCGAGCACTACGACGTGGTGGGGTTCGACCCGCGCGGCGTGGGGTCGTCCGCACCGCTGGAGTGCCTGTCCGACGCGCGCACCGACGCGTTCCTGGCGACGGACCCGACGCCCGACGACCCCGCCGAGGTGCAGGCCCTCACGGAGGCGACCACCGAGCTGGGGGTGGGGTGCGCCGCGTCGGGGCCGCTGGCCGCGCACGTCGACACCCGGTCGGTGGCGCGGGACCTCGACGTGCTGCGCGCCGCCCTGGGCGACGACAAGCTCAGCTACCTCGGCAAGAGCTACGGCACCTACCTCGGCGCCTGGTACGCCGAGCTGTTCCCGCAGCGCGTGGGCCGGGTGGTCCTGGACGGGGCCATCGACCCGGCCCTGACGAGCCAGGAGGTCAACGCCGGGCAGGCCGCGGGCTTCGAGGTGGCGCTGCGGTCCTACGTCGCCGACTGCCTCGACGGGGACGACTGCCCGCTGAGCGGGAGCGTCGACGACGGCGTCGCGCAGGTGCGCGCCCTGCTGGACTCCCTGGACTCCGGCCCGCTGCCGACCGGCACCGACCGCCCGCTGGTGCAGGGGCTGGGGTACTTCGCGGTGGCGTACCCGCTGTACGCGCCGTCGGCGTGGCCGCAGCTGTCGGACGCGCTGACGCGGGCGTTGGCGGGCGACGGGTCGGCGATGCTGGCCCTGGCCGACGCGTACGCGCACCGCGGCGCCGACGGCCGGTACGTGGACAACTCCAGCACCGTCATCCACGCCGTGAACTGCCTGGACCGCGACGACGCCGAGTCGGCGCCGGAGGTGGCGCGGACCGTGGAGGAGTTCTCGGCGCGGTCGCCCACGTTCGGCCCGTTCCTGGCCTGGGGCGGGCTGGCCTGCACGAACTGGCCCGTCGCCCCGGTGGGGGAGGTGCGGCCGGTGCACGCCGAGGGGTCCGGCCCGATCGTGGTGGTGGGGACGGTCCGCGACCCCGCGACGCCGTACGCGTGGGCGCAGGGCCTGGCCGCGCAGCTGTCGTCGGGCCGGCTGCTGACGTACGACGGGGACGGGCACACGGCGTACGCGAGGGGGTCGCGGTGCGTGGATTCCGCCGTCGACGAGTACCTGATCGCCGGGACCGCGCCGCAGGAGGGCACCACCTGTTCGTGAGCGGGTGCGTCCGGGCGGGGTGCGGCCGCCCTACGGTGGCCCCGTGAGTGGTGCCACGACCGTCCGCGAGCCCGCGACGCCGCGGGAGCCGTCCCCGGCGGGGCCGTGGTGGGACCGGGGGCACCGGGCGCTGCGGATCACCGGCGACGTCCTCGCGGTGCTGGGGTGCTGGGTGGTGGGCCTGGTCCTGGTGGGTTTCGGCCTGGAGGACACCCCGGAGCAGCGGTCGGACGCCGTCGTCGTGCTGGACGTCCTGCTGGGGCTGGTGCTGACGCCGCTGCTGTTCGCGCGGCGGCGGTGGCCGGTGGCCGTCGCGGTGGTGGTGACGGTGGCCTCGACGCTGTCGTGGACGCTGGGCCTGGTCTCGCTGGTGACGTTGTTCGGGGTGGCGGTGCGGCGCCGGCTGGCGGTCGCGGCGTGGGTGGCCGGGGCGGTCGTCGTGTCCGCCGTGGTGCAGGGCGTGGTGTGGCCCGAACCGGACATCCCGTGGTGGGCGGTCGTGCCCGTCTTCGTCGCGGTCGTCGTGGGGACGCTGGCCTGGGGGACGTACGTGCGGGCGCGGCGGCAGCTCGCGGCGTCGTGGCGGGAGCAGGCCGAACGGTCCCGCGCCGAGCAGGAGCTGCGCGCCGACCGGGCCCGGTCGGTGGAGCGGGCGCGCATCGCGCGGGAGATGCACGACGTGCTGGCCCACCGGATCTCCCTGGTCAGCATGCACGCCGGGGCGCTGGAACTGCGGCTGGAGGGTTCGGCCGACCCCGAGGTCGTGGCGTCGGCGGGCACGATCCGGCGCAGCGCGCACGCGGCGCTGCAGGACCTGCGCGACATCCTCGGGGTGCTGCGGGAGGAGTCGTCGCAGGAGGCGGCGACACCGCAGCCGACGCTGGGCGACCTGCCCGCGCTGGTCGAGGAGGTGCGCGCTCTGGGCCTGCCGGTGGACCTCGACGTCTCGGTCGCGGACGTCTCGGACGTCCCGGAGGCGCTGGGGCGCACGGCGTTCCGGGTCGTGCAGGAGGGCCTGACGAACGTGCGCAAGCACGCGCCGGGGCACCGGGCGCGGGTGCGCGTGAGCGGGCGGCGCGGCCGGGCGCTGCACGTCGTCGTGCAGGACCGGCCCGGCGGCGGCTCCGCCGTGGAGGTGGGGGCGCCGTCGTCGGGTTTCGGGCTGGTGGGCCTGCGCGAGCGGGTCGAGCTCGTCGGCGGGACCGTGCGGGCGCACCGGGAGGGGGAGGGTTTCGCGCTGGTGGCGCGCCTGCCCTGGCCGCGCCGGGCCTGACCGCCCGCTACTCGTGCAGGTGGGCGCGTTCGCCGTCGCGGTCGAAGATGGACAGGATCTCCAGCTCCCCGGTTCCGGGCACGGCGCTGATGCGGTGCGGGACCATCGTGGAGAAGTCGGCGGCCTGACCGGGGGCCACGTCGACGACGCGGCCGCCGAGCTCGAGGCGAGCCCGCCCGGACAGGACGGTGAACCACTCCCGGCCGGGGTGGACGCGGGGTTCGTCCGACGGGTCCGGTCCCGGCGGGGCCCCGCTGAAGCGCATCTTGGCGACGGTCACCCCCGCGACGGCGCGGTCGCGCGACAGCAGCCACGTCGTGACGCCGGGCCGGTGCTCGGGTTCGGGGCGGATGAGCACGTCGTCGTCGTCCTCGGTGGCGACGAGGTCGTCGAGGGTGGTGTCCAGGGCGCGGGCGATGGGGATGAGCTGGTCGAGGGCGATGCGCCGGTTCCCGGTCTCCAGGCGGCTGAGCGTGGAGGGGCTGAGGAAGCAGCGGGCGGCGAGGTTGTCGAGCGACCAGCCGCGGGCCAGGCGCAGGCCGCGCAGGCGGCGGCGGATGAGGCTGTCCACGTCTTGCTCCATGCGCAAGAGGATAAGCGTCTGGCGCACGACATGCGTACCGTGGACGCATGAGCCACCACCACCAGCGGGAGCACCGGCACGGGCACCACCGCGCGCTCGACCTCGACGCGCACGTCTTCGGCGACCAGCTCACCGCCGTCCTCGACGCCCTCACCGACGCCCTGGGCCAGGCCGCGCCCCGCCGCGTCGTCGACCTCGGCGCCGGCACCGGCACCGGCGCCCGGCTGCTGCGCGACCGGTTCCCCACCGCCACCGTCACCGCCGTCGACCACGACCCGGCGATGCTCCACGCGCTGCGCGCGCAGGGGTTCACCACCCTCGACGCCGACCTCGACCACGGTTTCCCCGCCGTCGGCCCCGCCGACCTGGTGTGGGCCTCCTCGTCCCTGCACCACGTCGCCGACCCCGCCGCCCTGCTCACCGGGGCCCGCGCCGCGCTCGCCCCCGGCGGCGCCCTCGCCGTCGTCGAGGTCGAGGGCCTGCCCCGGTTCACCACCCACCCCGCCGAGACCGCCGGGCGCGCCGCGGCGCTCGCCGCCGGCTGGAACCACCACCCCGACTGGACACCCGCCCTGGAGGCCGCGGGCTTCACCGTCACCCGCCGCGACGTCACCACCGGCGCCGCCGACGACGACGCCGCGCGGGAGTACGCCCGGCTGTGGCTGCCCCGCTACCTGCACGTCGAGGGCCTGGACCCGGCGGCCGCCGACGCGCTGACCGCGCTGCTCGACGGCCCGCTCACCCTGGAACCGCAGGCCACCCGCGCGCTGTGGATCGCCCGGTGAACGGCGACGTGAACGCCGACGTGGACGCCGAGGTGAACGCCGAGGTGAACGCCGAGGTGAACGCCGACGTGAACGCCGACGTGGTGGTCCTCGGCGGCGGCGCCGCCGGGCTCGCGGGCGCGGTCGCGCTGGCCCGCTCGCTGCGGGACGTGGTCGTCGTCGACGCCGGGGAACCCCGCAACGCCCCCGCCGGGCACGCCCACAACGTCCTGGGCCGCGAGGGGATCGACCCGCTGGACCTGCTCGCCGCCGGCCGCGAGGAGGCCCGCGGGTACGGCGCCCGGATCCTCGCCGACCGGGCCGTCACCGCCCGCCGCGACGGCTCCGGGTTCGTCCTGGAGCTGCTGTCCGGCCGGGTCGTGCGGGCCCGGCGGGTCCTGCTGGCCACCGGGCTCGTCGACGAGCTGCCCGACGTCCCCGGCCTGCGGCAGTTCTGGGGCGGCAGCGTCCTGCACTGCCCCTTCTGCCACGGCTACGAGGTGCGCGGGCAGCGGATCGGGGTCCTCGGCTCCCGGCCCACCGCGCTGCACCAGGCGCTGATGTTCCGCCGGCTCTCACCCGACGTGACCCTGTTCGTGCAGGACCTCGACGTGCCCGACGAGACCGCCCGGCAGTTCCGCGCCCTCGGCGTCACCGTCCGCGAGGGCACCGTCCGCCGCGTCGGCGGGACCCCCGGCGACCTCGTCGTGGACCTCGACGGCGAGGACGTCGGCGTGCAGGCGCTCGTCGTGACCCCGTACTACCGGGCCCGCGCGGACCTGTTCCGCCAGCTCGGCGGGCAGCTCGCCACCAACGAGCGGGGCGAGTTCGTGCCCACCGGGCCCGGCGGCGCCACCGACGTCCCCGGGGTGTGGGCCGCGGGCAACGTCGCCGACCTGAGCGCGATGGTCGCCGGTTCGGCCGGGGCCGGGGTGCTGGCCGGGGCCGCCATCCACGGCGACCTGATCGCCGAGGACGCCCGCGCCCTGGTGGCCGCGCACCCGTGGTGAAGGCACGGCCCGGTGTCCTGTACGCTCGGTGTCCGTGCCCGCGAGGGCGCAGCACCACCAGCAGTGCCGCCTTAGCTCAGTCGGCCAGAGCGACGCACTCGTAATGCGTAGGTCCGGGGTTCGATTCCCCGAGGCGGCTCCACCCGGAGGGCCCGTCCACACGGACGGGCCCTCCGTCGTTGCCCCGCAAGGCGAACCGCCGTCCTACCCTGGCCCCGTGCCCTCCCTGGACCTGCGCGGAACCCCCACCCACGTCGAGACCGCCGGAGCGGGCGAGCCGCTGGTGCTGCTGCACGGCGGGTTCTGCTCGCTGGAGACGATGCGGCCCATCGGCGAGGCCCTCACGGACACCTTCGCGGTGCACGCCGCCGAACGTCCCGGCCACGGCCGCACCCCGGACCGCCAGGGGCCGTTCTCCTACGACGACGGCGTGCTCGACACCCTCGCGCTCCTCGACGCGCAGGGGATCGGCCGCGCCCACCTCGTCGGGTTCAGCGACGGCGGGGTCATCGCGCTGCTGCTGGCGATCCGGCACCCCGAGCGGGTCCGGTCGGTCGTGGCGATCAGCGCGAACCTGTCCCCGGAGGGGATCGGCGGGCACGAGGTGCCGCAGAACACCGAGGCGATGGCCCGGATGCGCGCCGAGCACGAGGCCCTGTCGCCGGACGGCCCGGAGCACACCGAGGTCGTGCTGGCGAAGCTGACGGAGCTGTGGGCGCACCAGCCGCAGATTCCCGTCGCCGACCTGGCCCGCATCGGGGTCCCGGCGCTCGTCGTGGCGGGCGAGCACGACGTCGTGGACCGCGAGCACACCCGCTCCATCGCGGCCGGCATCGCGGGGGCGCGCGAGGAGATCGTCGCCGGGACGACGCACCTGCTGGTGGTGGAACGCCCCGACGAGGTCACCCGGCTGGTGCGGCAGTTCCTCGCGGACGCCGCGGCGCCGGGCGCCTGAGCCCGGGCCGCCGTGCTGACCGACCTGCTGGACCCGGCCGCCCACGCCGACCACTGGCCGTGGGCGCTGGTCCTGCTGCTGGCCGCCGTCGTCGTGGGTGCCCTGCTGCCGGTGCTGCCCACCGGTGCGGCCGTCTCGGCGATGGCCGCCCTGGGCCACCACCGGTCGTGGCTGTCGCTGGGGGAGGTCGTCGTGGTGGGCGCGGCCGCGGCGTACGCGGCCGACGTGGTGCTGTACGCGCTGCTGCTGCGCGGCGCGCACACCGGGCCCGGGCGGCGGCTGCGGCGGCGGGCCGAGGAGCACGGGCGCCTCGACGAGCTCGGCGCGCGGCTGTCCCGGCACGACGTCACCACGCTGGTGACGTCGCGGCTGCTGCCGGGGGCGCGGATCCCGGTGCTGGCGGCGGCCGCGACCACGGGGTACCCCGCCGTCCGGTTCGCCGTCGCGAACGCGGTGCCCGCGGTGTGCTGGGCCGTGGCCTACGCCGCGCTGGGCCTGGCCGGGCGGGCGGTCGGCGACCGCCCGTGGGTAAGCGTCGCGGTGGCCGTCGCGTTCGGGCTGGCCGCCTCCGGGCTCACCGGTCTGGTGCGGCGGCTGCGAGCGCGCTGAGCTCGGCGCCCAGCGCCGGGGCCGGGCGCGGGCGGCCCAGCAGGAACCCCTGCGCGGCGTCGCAGCCGAGCGCCCGCAGCGCCTGGAGCTGGTCGTCCTGCTCGACGCCCTCGGCGACGACGCCGAGCAAGAAGCTGTGGGCCGCACCGACGACCAGCTGCACCAGGTCGGCGTGCGCGCGGTCGCCGGAGGCGATGAAGCTGCGGTCGATCTTCAGCACGTCCACCGGCAGCCGGGACAGCTGCCCGATGGAGGTGTAGCCCGTCCCGAAGTCGTCGAGGGCGACCTTGACGCCCAGGGCCCGCAGCGCGCGCAGGTGCTCGCGGGCCGTGGGCTCGTCCACCAGGACGGTCTCGGTGATCTCCAGGGTGAGCCGCTCGGGGGCCAGGCCCGCACCCGCGCACGCGACGGCGACGTCGCCGAGCAGCCGCGGCTGGGCCAGGTGCCGGCCCGAGACGTTGACGGCCGCGCCGATCCCGGCCAGCGCGCCGCCCTCGGCGTCCCACGCCGCGAGCTGCGCCGTGGCCGTCAGCAGCGCCCACCGGCCCAGGTCGCACACCAGGTCGGAGTCCTCGGCGACGGCGACGAAGTGGTCCGGCCCGACCAGGCCGTGCCCGGGCCGGTCCCAGCGCACCAGGGCCTCGACGCCGGTGACCGCCGAGGACGTCAGGTCCACGACCGGCTGGTAGTGCAGGACGAGCTCACCGGCGTCCAGCCCGGTGCGCAGCGCCTCCTCCAGGGCGGTGCGGTGGGCGATGTCGCGCCGCAGCGCGTCGTCGAAGACCTCCACCGTCCCGCGCCCGGCGGACTTGGCCCGGTAGGCGGCGGCGTCGGCCTCCACGAGCAGGCGCTCGGCCGAGCAGCCCCCCGGCGGGCTGGTCGCGACGCCGATGCTGGCGCCGACCCGGACCCGGGCCCCGGCGTGCCGGCCCGACAGCTCCACGGGCGCGCAGACCGCGTCCAGGAGGCGGGTGGCGAGGTCCACGAGCCGGCCCTGGTCGCCGGCCCGTTCCACGACGACCACGAACTCGTCGCCGCCCAGGCGGGCCAGGGCCCCCTCGAAACCCGCGCCGACGCCCGGGCCGTCGACCAGGCAGGCGGACATCCGGGCGCCGACGACGCGCAGCAGCTGGTCCCCGGCGGTGTGGCCGTGGGTGTCGTTGACGGCCTTGAAGTGGTCGAGGTCGACGAACAGCAGCCCCACCCGGGCCGAGGGGTCGTCGGGGTGCCGGGCGGCCCGGTCCAGCGCGGCGCTGATCAGCTCGCCCGCCCGGGCCCGGTTCGGCAGCCCGGTCAGCGCGTCGTGGGTGGCCTGGTGGGCCAGGACCGCCCGCAGCCGCTCGCGCTCGTGCAGGGCGCCGACCATCTGCTGCACCGAGGCGTGCACGACCTCCCCGAGGGCCCCGCGCACGGGCCGGTGGACGACCTCGGCGTCCAGGGTGCCGTCGGCGACGGCCTGCGCCTGGTCGCGCACCCGGCGCAGGGTGTCGACGGTGGCGGCGAGCCCCCGCGCGACCGTCCGCACCTCCAGCGGCCCGCCCTCGTCGACGTCGACGAGGACGCCGTCGCTGACGGCCCGGGCCTGCGCGGCCAGCCGGCTCAGCGGCGCGGCGATCCAGCGCCGCAGCAGCAGCGCGGCGACCAGGCTGCCCACGACGATGAGGGCGCACAGCGCGACGAGGAGCCGCAGGGTCCGCTCGGCGTGCACGACGGGGGCGCGCGCGGTGTCGGTGGCCCGCGTCCCGGTGGTCTCCACGACCTCGCGCAGGGCCGCGTCGCGGGTGCCGTTGGCGGCGGCGAGCCCGACGAACCCGGGCAGCGAGGGGGTCGGCCCGCCGAGCGCGGCGGCCCGCAGGGGCCCGTCCACGGCGACGGCGCCGGGGCTGGAGGTCGCGGCCCGCCAGGCCCGCACCAGGTGCGGCGACCCCTGCGCCTCGACCTCGGCCGCGGCGCCGCGGTACCCGCCCCAGGCGGTGAGGAAGGCCTCGCGGTCGGCGGGCCCGGCCTGCCCGCGGGCGGCGGCGAAGAACAGCGGGACCTCGGCGCTGGCGAGGGCGGAGGCGCGGGAGACCAGCTGCAGGTCGGTGAGGGCGCCGGTCCCGGCCCCGTCGAGCCCGGCCGTCCGGGCCGAGCGCAGCAGGTCGTCGACCTCGGTGGCCAGGTCGGCGGCCAGCTCCCGGTAGCCGGCGAAGACGGCCAGGAGGTCGCCGTCGGCGGTGGAGGCCCGCAGCTGCCGGACCGTGCGCTGGGCGGCCCGGGCCCGGTCCTGGGCGCCGGTCCCGGCGGCGGCGGCGACGGCCGCGTCGGTGCCGAGCTGGACCGCGTGGCGCTGCGCGGCGAGCGCGGGGGCGGCGGTCGCCGACAGCGGGGTGAGCGCGCCCGGGTCCACGCCCACCGACGACGCGGCCTGCGGGTCCTGCAGGACGGCCCGCCCCAGCACGGGCACGACCTCGCGGGCGACGGCGGCGCGCACGGCGTCCAGGGCGACCGCGCTGCGCACGTCCTGCGCGGCGGTGGCCGTCGCGCGGGCCCGGGCGGCCTGCTGGTCGACGGCGTGGCCCATGAAGCCGACCAGACCCGCGACGGGGACCAGGACGAGGGCGAACAGGCTGCGCCGCAGCGTTCCCGGGCGTCGGGCACGGGCGGTCGGCATGCGGGTCACCTCCGGGGTCGGTCCCCTCGACGGTGGACGCTCGACTTCAGGGTGTCACGAGGCGGTCACCGACGATGACGGCACCGGCAGTTCGGTGGCGGGCAGGTCGTCGGCGGGGACGGGACGGGCGAACAGGTACCCCTGGGCCGCGTCGCAGGACGCGGCCAGCAGCGCCGACAGCTGACCGTCCTCCTCCACCCCCTCGGCGACCACCCCGAGGTGGAAGCTGTGCGCCGCGCTGATGAGCAGCCGGACGAGGTCGGCGTGACCGGCCTCGGGGGAGGAGACGAAGCTGCGGTCGATCTTCAGCACGTCCACGGGCAGCCGGGACAGCTGCCCGATCGAGGTGTAGCCCGTCCCGAAGTCGTCGATGGCGACGCGGACGCCGATCTCGCGCAGCGAGCGCAGGTGCTCCAGGGCCAGCGGCTCGTCGACCAGGACGGTCTCGGTGATCTCGATCGTCAGCCGCGCGGGGTCCACCCCGCTGGCGGTGAGGGCGTCGGTCACGTCGTCGAGCAGGTGCGCCTGCGCCAGGTGGCGGCCGGAGATGTTCACGGCCACCGCGAGCCCGGCGCGGTGCCCGCCCTCGGCGTCCCACCGCACCAGCTGCGCGGTCGCCTCGGCCAGCGCCCACCGGCCCAGGTCGCAGACCAGCGAGGACGCCTCGGCGACCGGGATGAACGCGTCCGGCGGGACCAGGCCGTGCCCGGGCCGCTGCCAGCGCACCAGGGCCTCGACGCTGCGGGTCCGGCCGGTCCCCAGGTCCAGCACGGGCTGGTAGTGCAGCACCAGCTCGCCGGTGGCCAGGCCGTGGCGCAGCGCGGTCTCCAGCTCGGTGCGGGCCGCCAGCTCGGCGCGCAGCTCGTCGTCGAAGACCTCCACCACCCCCCGGCCGGCGTCCTTGGCGCGGTAGGCGGCCGCGTCGGCGTCGCGCACGAGCCGTTCGGCGTCCAGGGCGCCGGGGGTGCTGACGGCCACCCCGACGCTGGCGCCGACGCGCACGTGCTGGGCCTGCGACGACCCCGCCAGGGCCACCGGCGCGCTGATGGCCGCGATGAGCCGCTGCCCGAGGTCGACGAGCCCCTTCTCGTCCTCCACGCCCTCGACGAGCACCACGAACTCGTCCCCGCCGAGGCGGCACACGACGTCGCCCCCGCGGACGGTGTCGTGCATGCGGGCCGCGACGGTGCGCAGCAGCTCGTCCCCGGCGGCGTGGCCGAAGCTGTCGTTGACGGCCTTGAAGTGGTCGAGGTCGACGAACAGCAGCCCCACCCGGTGGGCCTGCCGGGCCGCGCGGTGCAGGGCGCGGCCGGTGAGGACGAGGGTCTGGGCGCGGTTGGGCAGTTCCGTCAGGGCGTCGTGCGCGGCCTGGTGGGCCAGGTCGGCGCGCAGCCGCTCCCGCTCGTCGAAGGCGGTCAGGACCTGCGTGACCGAGGCGTGCACGACCGCCCCCAGCGGGCCGGGCACGGCCGTGCGGACCACCTCGCAGTCCAGGTCGCCGGCGGCGATCGCGTCGGCCTGGGCCTGCACGCGGCGCAGCGTGCCGACGGCGGCCGACAGGCCCTGCGCGACGACCCGCACCTCGGTGGGGCCCTGCTCGTCGACGTCGAAGAGCTCGCCGGCCGCGACGGCCCGCGACTGCGCGGCCAGGCGGCTCAGCGGCCGGGCGATGGTGCGCCGCACGACGAGCGTGCCGGTGAGGGTGGCCGCCACCACCAGCCCGCACAGCGCCAGGAGCCGCCGCAGCTCGGCGCGGGCGGCCTCCGAGCGCTCCCGGGCCCGGGCGACGACGGTGTCCGCGGCCCGGTCCAGCACCGCGCGCAGCTCGGCGTCGCGCTCGGCCGCGCCCAGGCCCACCGTCGTCAGGTCGCCCGGTGCGGGCGTCGCCGGCGTCAGCGCCGCGCGGGCGAGGGCGTCCCCGACCCGCTGGGCGGTGGCCGAGCCCGTGGCCCGGGTCCAGGCCGCGGCCAGACCGGGGTCGGTGAGGGCCACCACGTCGGCCGAGGCCTGCCGGGAGGCGCCCCAGGCGCTGACGAAGTCGTCGCGCCGCACCGACGGCAGCCCCGCGGCGAGGGCCAGGTACAGGGTGGTCTCCCGGCTGGAGGTGATCCCGGCGGTCGAGACGCGCTGGAGGTCGGACAGGGCCGCGGCGAGGTCGCCGTCCAGCCCCAGGGACCGCGCGGTCCGCAGGTGCCCGTCGACCGCGTCGGACAGGTCGGACAGCAGCCCGCCGTACACCCCCAGGCCGGCGTCGAGGTCGGTCCCGGACAGGGCGCGGGCCCGGGCGACCCGGGCGGGGAGGCCGGCCGGCACGCCGTCGCGCCCGGCGGCGGCCAGGGCCCGGTCGGTGGCCCCGGTGCGCCGGGCCCGCTCGGCGCGCGCCGCCGCGTCCAGGGCCGGGACGACCTCCTGGGCGACGGCGCTGCGGACGTCGTCGAGGGCGACGGCGGCGCGGACCTGCGCGAGCGCCGTGGTGGCGTCGCGGGCGCGACCGAGCCGTTCGTCGACGCCGACGCCCGCCACGCAGGCCAGTCCGGCGACGGGCACCAGCACCAGCGCCAGCAGGGTGTTCTGCAGGGGGCGGCTGCGGCGCGGTGGGCGGGGGGCGTCGGTGCGCGCGGCGGTCACGAGGGCGTCTCGTCACCGCCCGCGGAGGACCTGAGCCGGATCGGCCCGGACCACCCGTCCGCGCGAGAACCGTTGCGGCGAACGGGTTCCCTCTTCTAGAACCTCAGGGCTTGAGCAGGACCTTGAGGGCTCCGCGGCGGGCGGCGAGCTCGTCGAGGGCGCCCTGGGCGTCGGCCAGGTCGAACTCGTGGGTGATGAGCGGGGTGGGGTCGAGGATGCCGGCCGAGAACGCGCGGACGGCGTACGCCCAGGCGCGGGTGGGGGCCCCGAAGACCGTCAGGACGTGGACGTTGCGCGAGACCAGTTCCAGGGCGGACAGGTCGTCGGCGTCGGTGCCGGGGATGCCGGTCAGGACGACGCGGCCGCCGCGGCGGGCCAGCCGCACCGAGGTCCGGGCGATGCCGGGCACGCCCGCGGCCTCGATCACCGCGTCGAAGGTGGCGTCCAGGGTGCTCGCGTCGCCGGTGTAGTGGGCGGCGCCGCAGGTCGCGGCGAGCTCGCGGCGCTCGTCGTTGTGGTGCACGACGGTCACCTCGGCGCCCAGCCCGGCCAGCAGCTGCACGGCGAGCAGGCCCAGGGTGCCGGCGCCGACGACGGCGACCTTCGCGCCGGGCGCGACGTCGGCGAGCAGGACGGCCTCGGCGACGCAGGCGGCGGGCTCGATGCCGGCGGCGGCGCGCAGGTCGGCGTCGTCGCGCAGCAGGTGCAGGTAGCGGGCCGGCAGGGTCAGCCACGTCGACCAGCCGCCGGGGAGGGTGAAGCCGGTCTCGGCGTACTCCTGCGGCCAGCCGTCGGTGTCGCCCTCGACGGAGGCGGGGGTGCCCTCGGCGGTGCGGATGCCCTGCCCGACGACCTTGCGGCCGACGATCCCGTCGGGGACGCCGGGCCCGACGGCGGCGACGGTGCCGGACCACTCGTGGCCGGGGACGAGGGGGTAGCTGACGAACTCGGCGGGCCGGGTGCCGGCGAAGACCTCCCGGTCGGAGCCGCAGATGCCGCAGTAGGCGACCTGGACGAGCGCCTCACCGGGTCCGGGGTCGGCGACGACGGTGTCGGTGAGCTCGAGGGTGCCGGGTTCGGTGATCCGGACGGCGCGGCCGGTGCGCTGGGTCATGGGCGCAAGGTACCGGGCGCCCGGGGCGAGCGCGGTGGGGCCGTCCGGGGGACGGTTGGGCCGATCGGGCGAATCGCTCCTGACTGTGACCGTCCTGTGACAGGATCCGGCACCATGTCCAGCCCCCTGAACCCACCGACGTCGCTGGTGCAGGACGAGACCGCGCCGGCGGTGTCGGGCTCCCGGCCGCGACGGGTCTCCACGCACTCGGTGCACGCCGTGCGGGCACTGGCCGCCGTGCTCGTCGTCGTCGCCCACCTCACCGGGCCGGTGGGGTTCGAGGGCAAGGTGTTCGGCGGCGGGCCGGGCGCCTTCGGCTGGCTGCGCGAGGCGACCGTCGGCGTGGGGGTCGACGTCTTCCTCGTCCTCAGCGGGTTCTTCCTCGTCCTGACCACGGCCGGGTTGCGGCGGGGGGAGCGCGGCGTCGGCCGGTCGCTGGGGCGCCGCCTCGTCCGCATCCTGCCGCTGTACTGGCTGGCGACGCTGGGCGTCCTGGCCATCACCGTGGTGCTGCCGGGGGAGGTCAACGGGAGCCAGGAGCACGCGCCCGACGTCCTGGCCTCCTTCCTCCTGCTGCCCCAGCCGGGGCTGCCGCTGCTGCTCGTGGGCTGGACGCTGACCCACATCGTGGCGTTCGCCCTGGTGTTCCACCTGGGGTTGCTGACGCGCAGCACGCGCGGGCTGTGGACCGTCCTGACGGTCTGGGCGGTGGTCGTCGCCGCGGTCGACGTGGTGCTGAGGGTGTCCCCGGAGGGCACCGGCGGCCCCGCGCTGGGCACGCTCGGCAGCCTGTTCAACCTCGCGCCGCTGCTGGGCGCGGTGCTGGCTCAGCTGCTGCTGTCGGGCGCCCGCGCCGGCGGCGCCGCGGCCCTGGTGGTGGGGTCGCTGGCGCTGGTGGTCCTGACCGGGCTGCGGCTCGTGCCGGGCCTGCGGGGAGCGGACTGGGTGACCGGGCAGGACTACCGGTTCTTCGGCACGACGCTCGCGGCCTGCGTGTTCCTCTACGGGCTGGTGGTGCTGGAGCAGCGGCGGGGGTGGCGCAGCCCGCGGTTCCTGACGTCGGTGGCGACGTCGTCGTACTCCCTGTACCTGGTGCACGTCCCGCTGCTGGGCGCGGCGGCCGTCGTGGTGGCGAGGTTCGGGCTGCCCGACGCCGTGCCGGCGCGCGTGCTGTTCGTCCTGCTCACCCTGGCGGCGTGCCTGGGGTTCGCGCACCTGGTGAACCGCTGGGTGGAGGTGCCCGTGACGCGCTGGATCAGCGACCGCACCGGGCTCAGTCGGCGGGAGCCTCGGCCCGCTCGATGACCTCGCGCAGGGCGGCGACGAGGCGGTGGGCCTCGGGCAGGGACAGCTGGGCGATGTCGCCGATGAACACGCGCGGGCCGAAGCGGCGCAGCACGGTCTGACCGGCCTCGGCGTAGGCGAGGTCGGTCGACTCCAGCCGCACGGGGCAGGGGCGTTCGGCCCCCTCGTCGCCCTCGAGGGGGACGACGCGGGCCTCGTAGCTGTGCAGCCAGCCGCCTTCGACCTCCAGGCCGCGCGACGCCCAGCGGGGGGCGTCCCAGCGGATGACCTGGACCGAGTCGTCGGCCACCTGCGCGGGGGTGGCCGCGGGGGTGTGCTGCTCGTCCATCGACGCTCCACAACTGACTAGTAGGTGTTCACCGGGTGCTGCTGAAAGTGAGTGTTTGACTGCACAGAGTTGCGGGGTCAGCCTGCCAGACCTCGTCCGATCTCGCTGGGTGTTCGGAAGAACACCCTCAGTCGATCATGTGGTGGGCGAGTCGTCGCCCGGGAGTGGTCCGCACCGCACGAGGTTGCCCCGGGGTTCACCCCGGCGGCACCATCGGAGCGTGCTCCCACCGCTGGTCGTGCTCGACCCGTTCTGGCCGAGCCGGCGCGCGTACCTCTTCGACGGGCTGTGCCGGCGCCCCTGACGCCGCCCGCACCCACCCGACGACACCACCCGAGGACGCACCGTGAGCACCGAGAGCACCGAGAACAACGCTGCCCCCGCCGTCGACCCGGCCACCTGGAGCTTCGAGACCCTCCAGGTCCACGCCGGCCAGACCCCCGACCCGACCACGGGCGCGCGGGCGCTGCCCATCTACCAGACCACCAGCTACGCCTTCCGCGACACCGACCACGCCGCGGCCCTCTTCGGCCTCACCGAGCTCGGCAACATCTACACGCGGATCATGAACCCGACGCAGGACACCGTCGAGCAGCGCATCGCCGCCCTCGAGGGCGGCGTCGGGGCCCTGCTCGTCGCCTCCGGCCAGGCCGCCGAGACCCTCGCGATCCTCAACATCGCCTCCGCCGGCGACCACGTCGTGTCCAGCCCCCGGCTCTACGGCGGCACGTACAACCTGTTCCACCACACCCTGCCCAAGATGGGCATCACCGTGTCCTTCGTCGACGACCCCGACGACGCCGCCTCCTGGGCCGCGGCCGTGCGCCCCGAGACGAAGCTCTTCTACGGCGAGACCATCTCCAACCCCGCCGGTGACGTCCTCGACATCGAGACCGTCGCGGGCGTGGCCCACGAGCACGGCGTCCCGCTGGTCGTCGACAACACCATCGCCACGCCCTACCTGGTCCGCCCCTTCGAGCACGGCGCCGACGTCGTCGTGCACTCCGCGACGAAGTACCTCGGCGGGCACGGCACGTCCGTCGCCGGCGTCGTCGTCGACTCCGGCCGGTTCGACTGGGCCGCCTCGGGCCGCTTCCCCGGCCTGACCGCGCCCGACCCCAGCTACCACGGCGTCGTGTTCACCGAGGCCGTCGGGCCGCTCGCCTACCTCATCAAGCTGCGCGTGCAGCTGCTGCGCGACCTCGGCCCCGCCGTCGCCCCCTTCAACGCCTTCCTCATCGCCCAGGGCCTGGAGACGCTGTCGCTGCGCATGGAGCGGCACGTCCAGAACGCCGGCGAGGTCGCCCGCTTCCTCGCCGGGCGCGACGACGTCCTGAGCGTCAACTGGGCCTCGCTGCCCGGCTCGCCCTGGCACGCCCAGGCGCGCAAGTACGCGCCCAAGGGGTCCGGCGCCGTCCTGGCCTTCGAGATCGCCGGCGGCCTCGCCGCCGGCAAGGCGTTCGTCGACGCCCTCACCCTGCACAGCCACGTCGCGAACATCGGGGACGTGCGCTCCCTCGTCGTGCACCCGGCCTCCACCACCCACAGCCAGCTCACCCCGGCCGAGCAGCTCGCCTCCGGCGTCACCCCCGGCCTGGTCCGCCTCGCCGTCGGGATCGAGCACCTCGACGACGTCCTGGCCGACCTGCGCGTCGGGTTCGCCGCGGCGGCCGCGGCCCGCTGAGCCGCGCGCGTCAGGGACACTGGGTCGTCGAGCAGGGGGTCGAGCGGGAGTGGTGGTCGTCGACGTGGTGGGACTCACCGAGGGGGTTCCCGGGCAGGTCGCGCGCGCCTTCGCGCCGTCGGCCCCGCCGGCCTCCGGCGGCTGGCGCGAGGGCGACCCGGTCGGGCGCCGGCGCTTCGCCGACGTCGGGGACCTGCCGCTGCAGCTCGGCGGGGTCCTGCCGCAGGTCCGGCTCGCCTACGAGACGTGGGGCACCCTCGCCGCGGACGGCTCCAACGCCGTCCTCGTCGAGCACGCCCTGACCGGCGACACCCACGTCACCGGCGACGCCGGGCCCGGGCACCCCACGCCCGGGTGGTGGTCCGAGCTCGTCGGCCCCGGCCGCGCCCTGGACACCGACGAGTGGTTCGTCGTCGCCGCGAACGTCCTCGGCGGCTGCCAGGGGTCCACCGGCCCCTCCTCGACCCGCCCCGGCACCGGCCGGCCCTGGGGCTCGGCCTTCCCCCGCCTCACCGTCGCCGACCAGGTCGCCGCCGAGGCGCGCCTGGCCGACGCCCTCGGCATCCGGCGCTTCGCGGCCGTCCTGGGCGGGTCCATGGGCGGGATGCGGTCGCTGGAGTGGGCCGCGGCGCACCCCGACCGCGTGGGCGCCTCGCTCGTGCTGGCCTCCGCGGCCGCGGCCAGCGCCGACCAGATCGGCGGCCAGAGCGCCCAGATCACCGCCGTCGTGTCCGACCCCGGCTGGCGCGGCGGCGACTACCACTCCGCCCCCGACGGCCAGGGCCCGCACACCGGCCTGGGCCTGGCCCGCCGCCTGGCCCACCTGTCGTACCGGACGGCGGCCGAGCTCGACGCCCGCTTCGGCCGCGCCCCGCAGTTCGGCGAGGACCCGCTGGCCCCCACCGCACCGGGCCGGTACGCCGTGCAGAGCTACCTCGACCACCACGCCGACAAGCTCGTCCGCCGCTTCGACGCCGGCTCCTACGTCGCCCTGACCGACGCCATGAACACCTGGGACGTCGGCCTCGGGCGCGGCGGCACCGAGGCCGCGCTCGCGGCGATCACGACGCCGCTGGTCGTCGTGGCCGTCGACTCCGACCGGCTGTACCCGGTGGCCGACTCCCAGCGCATCGCCGACGCCGCGCCCGCCGTCGTCGGCGGGGTGCGCGTGGTGACCTCCACCTCCGGTCACGACGGGTTCCTCCTGGAGGTCGACCAGATCGCCCCCCTGGTCCGGGAGACGCTGGCCCTGGGCCGCCGCTGACCCGCCGCCCGGGGGAACCGCGACGGCGACCGGGGACAGCCGGTGCGGCTGTCCCCGGTCGCCGTGGGCGGTGAGGGGTCAGGCGGGGACGCGGTCGGTCTCCCGCACGTCGGCGGTCTTCGCCGAGTCCATCGACGTCTCGTCGAACGGGCGGTTCCCGGCGAGGACCGCGGTGAGCTGCTCGCGGTCCAGCGTCCGGCTCCACGTCGCGATGACGAGGGTGCCGACCGTGTTGCCGATGAAGTTCGTCACCGCGCGCGCCTCGGACATGAACCGGTCGATGCCGACGATGAGGCCCACCCCGTCCAGCAGGGCGGGTTTGTGCGAGGCCAGCCCGCCGGCCAGCGTCGCCAGCCCGGCGCCGGAGACCCCGGCGGCGCCCTTGGAGGCGATGACCATGAACACCAGCAGCGAGACCTGCTCACCGACCGACAGCGGGTCGCCCAGGGAGTTGGCGATGAACAGCGACGCCATCGTCAGGTAGATCGCGGTGCCGTCGAGGTTGAAGGAGTACCCCGTCGGGACGGTGATGCCGACCGTGGACTTCGAGACGCCGGCGTGCTCCATCTTGGCGATGAGGCGGGGCAGCGCGGTCTCCGAGCTCGAGGTCGAGACGATCAGCAGGATCTCGCGGGCCACGTACTTCAGGACCTTGAACAGCGAGATCCTCGCGACGAACCGCAGCAGCAGGCCCAGGACGACGAAGATGAACAGCGCGCAGGTCACGTAGAACCCGATCATGACGATCGCGAGCGCCTTCAGCGCGTCCGCGCCGGTCTCCCCGACCACGGCGGCGATGGCGCCGAAGGCGCCGATCGGCGCGGCCCACATGACCATCGCCAGGACCTTGAAGACGATCTTCTTGAGGCCCTCGATCGCCCGCAGGGCGGCCTGCCCGGTCTCCCCGAGACCCTGGATCGCGAACCCGACGAGGAGCGCGACGAACAGGGCCTCGAGCACCGACCCGTCGGTGAGGGAGGAGAAGAGGGAGTTCGGGATGATGCCGAGCAGGAAGTCGACGGTGCCGCCGCTCTCGTGCGCCTTCTCGGCGAGCTCGGCGCCCTGACCGCGCAGGTCGTCGGTCAGCTGCAGGTTCGTCCTGGGCAGCAGGTTGCCCACGACGAGGCCGATGACGAGCGCGAACCCGCTCATCACGAGGAAGTACAGCAGCGCCGTCCCGCCGACCCGGCCGACCTGCGCGGCCTGCCGCACCGACCCGATGCCCAGGACGATGGTGCAGAAGATGACCGGCGCGATCATCATCTTCACCAGGGCCACGAAACCCGTCCCCAGCGGTTTGAGCTCCTTGCCCAGGTCCGGGGCGAGCAGGCCGACGGCGATGCCGGCGGCCACCGCGACGATGACGGCGATGTACAGGAAGTGGGTGCGGTCGCGCTTCTTGCCGACCTGCGGGGCGGGGGAAGCGGAGTTCTGAGCGCCTGTGCTCATGGGACCCTCTCGGTGACGTCCGGGGACTGCTGGCTGGAGGACTGGGGTGATGGTGCTCACACGACCGCGGGCCGGTCGTGCTTCCGGTCGTTTCGTTCACGTCCCCGCGTCCGGCGGGGGGACCGGGCGCCGTCGCCGGCACTGGACGCTGGCCTCCCGCGTCCTGGTGCTCCAGCTGCTCGTCGTCGGCGTCGTGCTGGTGGGCGCGACGGCCGCGCTCGCCTGGCAGGTGCGGGTCGACACCCGCCGCGACGCCGCGACGGAGGTCACCGACGTCGCCGCCGCCGTCGCGCAGGCCCCCGACGTCCGCGACGGCCTCGCCGACCCCGCGAGCGCGGACCGGGCCGGCATCCAGGAGCACGTGGAGGGCGTCCGCCGGGCGACCGGCGTGTACTTCATCACCGTCATGGACCGCGACAAGGTCCGCTGGACGCACCCCGACCCCCGCCGCGTCGGGCAGACGTTCGTCGGCAACGCCGACGCCGCGCTGGCCGGGGGCGAGGTCGTCGAGACGTACACCGGCACCCTCGGCCCGTCGGTGCGGGCCGTGCTGCCGGTGCGCGGACCCGACGGCGCGGTCGTCGGCGCGGTCGCGGCGGGGGTCGCGACGCGGTCGGTCACCCAGGACCTGCTGGCCCGGCTGCCCGTCCTCGCCCTGGCCCTCACGCTCGCGTTCGCGCTGTCCCTCCTCGGCAGCTGGGCGCTGTCGCGGTGGGTCCGCCGCCGCACCCACGGCCTCGAGCCGGCCGACCTGACGCGGCTGTGGGAGGTCAACGACGCCGTCCTGCACTCGCTGCGCGAGGGCCTCGTCGTGCTCGACCCGGCCGGGCGGGTGCAGGTCGCCAACGACGAGGCGCGGCGCCTGCTGCCCACGGACGGCGACGGCCAGCTCGACCTCGGCCCGGCGCTGCGCCGGCTCCTGGAGGCGGGGGAGGACGTCGTCGACGACGTGCAGGTCACCGACGACCGGGTCCTGGTCGTCAGCCGGCTCGACGCGCACTGGGAGGGCCGCCGCGTCGGGACGGTCGTCACCCTGCGCGACCACACGGAGCTGCAAGCCCTCACGCGCGACCTGGACGCCGTCCGCGCGCTGGCCGAGGCGCTGCGCTCGCAGGCCCACGAGTCGGCCAACCGGCTGCACGTCGTCGTGACGCTCGTCGAGCAGGGGCAGCCGGACCGGGCGGTGGAGTTCGCCACCGCGGAACTGGTCGCGGCGCAGCAGCTCACCGACCTCGTCGTGGCCGACGTGGCGGACCCGGCCGTGGCGGCGCTGCTGATCGGCAAGTCCGCCCAGGCCGCCGAGCGGGGCGTCGAGCTGGAGGTCGAACCCGACACCGCCCTGGCCGAGGGCCTGCTGCCGGCCCGCGACCTCGTGACCGTCGTCGGCAACCTCGTCGACAACGCGGTCGAGGCGGCGCTCGACGCCCCCGGCCCGCGCTGGGTCCGGGTGCGCATCACCGCGCCGGCCGGCCGCGTCGAGGTGCGCGTCACCGACTCCGGCGAGGGGCTGCCCGCGGGCTGGCTGGACCGGGCGATGGAGCGCGGCTGGTCGCGCAAGGAGCACCGGCTGTCCCCCGGGGGCGCGCACGGGCTCGGGCTCGCGCTGGTGGGGCAGGTCGTCCGGCGGCACGGTGGGACGGTGCGCGTGGAGGAACCCGTGACGCTCGACGACGGCGGCGGCACGATCGTGGTCGACCTGCCGGTGCGGCCGTGATCCGCGTCCTGGTCGTCGAGGACGACCCGCTGCTGGCGGCCGGGCACGCCGAGCAGGTCGCCCGGGTCCCGGGTTTCGCGGTCGCGGCCGTCGTGAACTCCGGGCGCGAGGCGCTGGCCGCGGTCGGGGCCGCCGGCGCGGACACCCCCGTCGACCTCGTGCTGCTCGACATGACGCTGCCCGACGTCGACGGCCTGCAGGTGCTGCGGGCGCTGCGGGCCGCGGCCGTGCCCGCCGACGTCATCGCGGTGACGGCGGCGCGCGACCCGGCCGTGGTGCGGCAGTCGCTGTCGATGGGGGTCGTGCAGTACCTGCTGAAACCCTTCACGGCGGCGGCGCTGGAGGAGCGGCTGCGCGCCTACGCCCGGTTCCGGGCGGACGTCGCGGCGGCGTCGGGGGAGTTCGGGATCGACCAGCAGGCCATCGACGAGGCGCTCTCGCAGTTGCGGACCGCGAGCGGGCCGGCGCGCGGAGTGGCGGCCCCCACGCTGCACGCCGTCGTCGTCGCCCTGCGCGAAGCGCCTGCGGGGCAGGGGCTCTCAGCGGCGGAGGCGGCGGCCGCGACGGGGTTGTCGAGGGTCTCGGCCCGCCGCTACCTCGAGCACCTCACCACCGCGGGCCGCGCCCGGCGCGAACCCCGCTACGGGGGCTCGGGCCGCCCGGAACTGGCGTACCACCCGACCGCCGCGTTGTGAGGCCGGCGGCCCGCCGAGATCGACTCCCCTCCGGTCGATCTCGGCGATCGGGCACCGCCGCGGCGTCCGGGGGACCGACCGCGATCGTACCGACCGCCTCAGCTCCGGTCGCGGGCCCCGGCCAGCCACTGCGCGGCGCGGTCCACCGGGACCGGCGGCGTCGCGGCGAGCCGGGCGGGCGGGACGGGACGGCCGAACAACCAGCCCTGCGCCAGCGTGCAGCCCATCCCGGTCAGCAGGTCGGCCTGCTCCTGCGTCTCGACCCCCTCGGCGACGACCTGCAACCCCAGCGCGCGGGCCAGCGACAGCAGCGCCTGCAGCATCCCCGCCCGGCGCGGTGACGTGGTGATGTCGGCCACGAAGACGTTGTCGAGCTTGAGGTAGTCCGCCGGCAGCGTGTCGAGGCGGCTGAACGCGGAGTACCCCGTCCCGAAGTCGTCGATGGCGACCGCGACGCCGCGCGCGCGGAGCTCCTCCAGCGCCGCGAGCGCCTGCGCGGAGGAGCCGTCGACGAGGCTCTCGGTGACCTCCACGACGAGCAGGTCGGTGGGCCAGCCGGTGGCGCGCAGGATCTCCTGCACGCGGTCGGGGTAGTCCCCGGACGTCAGCTCGCGGCCGGAGACGTTCACGGTCAGCAGCAGGTCGCGCCCCCACGCGTCGCGGACCTCGCGGGCACCGCGGCAGGCGTCGGCCAGGACCGCCAGGCCCAGCTCGGCGATGAGCCCGCTGGTCTCGGCGGCGGGGATGAACTCGACGGGGGGCACGACGTGCCCGTCGGGGCGCACCCAGCGGGCCAGGGCCTCGAAGCCGACGACCTCACCGCCCGGCCCGCCGGGGCCGCCGGCCAGGGACACCAGGGGCTGGAACCAGGCCCGCACGTGCCCGCGGCCCAGGGCGTCGGCGAGGTCGCGGATGGTGTCGGCGGAGGTGTCGTCGTGCAGGCGGGACCGGCCGCGGCCGGCGGCCTTGGCGGCGTACAGGGCGGTGTCGGCGTGCCGCAGCAGGTCGGCGGCGGCGTGCCCGGGGCGCAGCTCGGCGACCCCGGCCGACAGCGCGGCGGCGGTCACGGCCTCGCGCAGGCGCTCGACGACGGCCTGCGCCTGCGTCCCGGTGCGGCCGGGCAGCAGGACGGCGAACTCGTCGCCGCCGAAGCGGGCCAGGACGGCGCCGGCGGGCAGCGCCGGGGCGGCCTGGTCGGCGATGGCCCGCAGCAGCTGGTCGCCCGCGGCGTGCCCGCCGCGGTCGTTGACGGTCTTGAAGTGGTCGACGTCCAGGAGCGCGGCCGACAGCAGGGTGCCGGCCCGTTCGGCGGTGACGACGGCGGCCTCGACGGCGTCGTCGAAGCCGCGGCGGTTGCACAGCCCGGTGAGGCTGTCGCGGCTGGCGGTGGAGGCGCGCTGCACGAGGGCGCCGACGACGTAGGTCAGGGCCGCGCCGACGAGGGCGAGGGTGACCAGGGCGCCGGCGGGGACGTCCCGCACGGTCAGGGCGGTGCCCGCGGCGGCGGCGACGCTCGCCAGGTGCGCGGCGGCCTGGCGGCGGCCGAAGAAGTAGACGACGTCGACGACGATGAAGGCGTAGAGGGCGCCGACGGTCAGGGCGGTGGTCGCCGAGGGCGTCAGCAGCACCGCGGCGGTGATCAGGGCCGTGCCCAGGCCCACGACGGCGTGGTACCCGGCGGGGCGCACCCGGTGCCCGAACGCCAGCATGGCCGCCCCGGTCGCGGCGGCCGCCGCCCCGATCCCGAGCAGGCCCAGCCCCCGGGCGTCGAGGACGACGTCGGTCCCGAGGACGACGGCCGGCGAGGTCAGCCCGCCGGCCACCAGGAAGACCCCCATCGCGGCAGCGGTGGACCGCGAGGCGGTGACGGCGGGCGGCGCGGGGGGCACTCCGTCCTTCTCGGCGCGTCGGGCCCTCCGCTCGAGGGGGTGTCGCCCGTTCGCCCGCGCCCGCCGCGGGAGCGCCCACTAGGGTGCGGGGCGTGGCAGCAGCGGAGCGCATCACCGACCGGATCGTGGGACACGGCGAGGGGCCCTGCTGGTCCCCGACCTGGGGAGGGCTGCGGTTCGTCGACCTCTACGAGGGTGACGTCGTGACGCTGGCCCCGGACGGGTCGACCAGCCGCCGGCACTACGGCGAGGTCGTCGCGATCACCCGCCCGCGGGTGGGCGGGGGCGCCGTGGTGGCCGTCGAGCGCGGGATCGTCCTGGAGGACGCCTCGGGGGAGCTGGTGCCGCTGCCGGAGCTGTGGGGGCCCGAGGCCGGCCTGCGCATGAACGAGGGCGGGTGCGACCCCGACGGCCGCTTCTACGCCGGGAACATGGCCTACGACCAGGCCGACGGCAAGGGCACGGGCCGGGCCACGGTCTTCCGCCTCGACCCCGACGGCACGACGACGCCGGTGGTGGAGGGCGTGACGATCTCCAACGGCCTGGGCTGGAGCCCGGACGGGACGCTGGCGTACTACAACGACACCCCGACGGGGAAGACCGACGTCTTCGACTACTCCCGCGAGGGCGGCCTGACGAACCGGCGCACGTTCGCGCAGGTGAACGACGAGTCGGGCCGCAACCGGCCCGACGGGCTGACCGTCGACGCCGAGGGCGGCGTGTGGACGGCCCTGTTCGGCGGCTCGGCGGTCCGCCGCTACGCCCCGGACGGCACGCTCGACGCGGTGGTGGAGGTCGGCGCCCGGCAGGTCACGGCGTGCACCTTCGGCGGCGAGGACTGCTCGGAGCTGTTCATCACGACCTCGCGCGAGGGGCTCGCGGACGACGACGACCCGGCCGCGGGGAGCGTCTTCCGGTACGTGCCGGGGGTCAGGGGCCTGCCGGCGCTGCCGTTCGCGGGCTGAGGCCGGGCGGCTCGACGGGGCAGCTCACCGGGACGACCGAGCGCAGGGACGCGGCGACGACGAGGTCGCCGCTCCAGGTGACGTCGGCGCACTCCCCGGCGCGCACCCCGGCCAGCCGCAGGTGGTCGACGTGCCCGCGGTCGAGGCAGACGTCGTGGCCGGCGGTGCGCAGGCAGACCTCCTGCGCCCCGGCGCGGGTGACGCGCCCGGCGGCGGTGGTCGACGTCGGCTGGTGCAGCAGGACGGCCCCCGCGAGGACGAGCAGGACCGCCGCGACGACGGCGGGCAGCGCGCGGGTGGGCACGTGGTCCCGTCGGCCGGTCGGCGTCCCGCCTTGAGCGCGGGGGACCTCGGCCCGCCGGTCCCGGCCGGGGTCAGACGGTGTCGCGGACGGGCGGTTCGGGGGCGGGCGAGCCGCCGTCGGTGCGGCCCTCGGCCTCGTCGCGCAGCCGCTGCGCGAACTCCTCGGCCATCATCAGCCGGTCGCGCAGCTTCTCGACGCGGGCCTCGGCGGCCTGCCGGAACTCGTCGAGCTTGGCGAACAGCTCCTCGCGCGGGGTGTCGGAGGCGACGCGGCCGTCGAGGGCGTCCAGGACGGACAGCAGCTCGCGCATCTCGTCCAGGGAGAAGTCCAGCGGCTTCATCCGCTTCAGGACGAGGAGGCGGTAGACGTCCATCTCGGTGTAGAGGCGGAAGCCGCCGGGGGTCCGCTGGGTCGGGGAGACCAGACCCATCTCGTCGTAGTAGCGGATGGTGCGGAAGCTGTACCCGACCCGCTCGACGACCTCGCCGATCTGCATGAGTCCGGACATCGATCTCCCCTGCTCGTGACCCTCGTGCGAGGGGCGGTCGTCGTCGCGACGACGGTCGATCGTAACGGCCGGGGCGCGCGGCGACGGCACCCCGCGGGAGGTGTTCGCCCGTTCGCCCCGGCGCGCCGGGCCGGGGAGGGTGGTTCCGGGGCGGGGTGACGGATGGCTAGTCTGCACGCTGTGACGCGACTGGTTACTCCGGGTGATGGCCGTGCGTGAGCGCACCACCCGCCGCACGCTGCTGCTGGCGCTCGCGGCGTCCGTCCCGCTGACCGCCCTCGCCGGCGCCCTGGCCGGCACCGCCGCCGCCGACCCCACCCCCAGCCAGGACGAGGTCGACGCCGCCCGGCGCGCCGCCGACGCCACCGCCGCCCGGGTCGACGCGCTCCAGGCGCAGCTGAACGCCGAGCAGACCCGCCTCGAGGCCGCCCGCACCGCGCTGTCCGTCGCCGCCGAGGACTACGACGAGGCCCGCGCCCTGCTGGCGCGGCGCGCCGCCGAGTCCACCGCCGCCGCCACCGCCGCCGAGGAGGCCGCCGCCGCCCACGAACGGGCCCGCGTCGCCCTCGGCCGCCTCGCCGCCGAGCAGTACCGCGGCACCTCCGGCGACTACGCACCGCTGGCGACCGTCCTGGCCTCCGGCTCCGTCCAGGACTACGTCGACGGCCGCGCCACCCTCGACCACCTCACCGCCGGCCGCGCCGACGTCCAGCGCGAGGCCGCCGCCGCGAAGGCGCGCGCCGCGGACACCGCCGCCCGCTCCGCCGCCGCCGCGCAGGCCCAGCAGGACGCCACCACCGCCGCCGAGACCGCCCGCGCCGCCGCCCAGCGCGCCGCAGACGACGCCGACGCCGTGGTCACCCGCACCCAGCGGCAGAGCGACGACCTCGTCGCGCAGCTCGCGCAGCTGCAGCGGACGTCCGTCGCGCTCGAGCAGCAGCGGCAGGCCGGGCTCGCGGCCGAGCGCGAGGCCGCCGCCGCCGCGGCCGCCCGCGCCGCCGCGCAGCGCGCGTCCACGCCGGCCGGACCGTCCCCGGCCGGGTCGTCCGTGCGCCGGGCCGCCGGCCCCACCGCGGGCGCCGACACCGCCGTCGACTTCGCCCTCGCCCAGCGCGGCAAGCCGTACCTGTGGGCCGGCGACGGCCCCGACCGCTTCGACTGCTCGGGCCTGACGATGCGCGCCTGGGAGGCGGCCGGCGTCGCGCTGCCGCACTCCTCGCGCCTGCAGTACTCCGGCCAGGCCAAGGTCGCGCTGGCCGACCTCGCCGCGGGGGACCTGGTGTTCTACGCCACCGACCCCTCGAACCCCTCGACGATCCACCACGTCGGGATGGTCGTCTCGGCGGGCACGATGGTCGAGGCCCCGCACACCGGCGCGACCGTGCGGACCAGCTCGATCTACCGCTCCGGGCTCCTGCCGTTCGGGACCCGGCCCGCCTGAGCCCCGCGGCGCTGCGGAGCGGCGGGGTCAGGTTCGGATCGTTGGCCCTTCGCTGCCGATCATCGGGAGCGAGGGGCCAACGATCCGGACCCGCGCCTCAGTGGCCGGACGCGCCCAGCTCGTACGAGGTGCCCTTGGCGCGCTCGAAGCTCGCGTGGATCTCCTTCTCCGCCTCCTCGCGACCGGCCCAGTTCGCGCCCTCGACGCTCTTGCCGGGCTCCAGGTCCTTGTACGTCTCGAAGAAGTGCTGGATCTCCAGGCGGTCGAAGTCGCTGATGTCGGCCAGGTCCTGGATCTTGTCCCAGCGCGGGTCGCCCGCGGGGACGGCGAGGATCTTGTCGTCGCCGCCGGCCTCGTCGCGCATGTGGAACAGCCCGATGGCGCGGCACGTGATGAGGCACCCGGGGAACGTCGGCTCCTCCAGGATCACGAGGACGTCCAGCGGGTCCCCGTCCTCGCCCAGCGTGCCCTCGATGAACCCGTAGTCGTGCGGGTACCGGGTGGAGGTGAACAGCATGCGGTCCAGGCGGATCCGCCCGGACTCGTGGTCCACCTCGTACTTGTTCCGCTGACCCTTGGGGATCTCGATGGTCGCGTCGAACTCGACTGGGGTGCTCACGGGACTCCTCATCTCGGCGCCGTCGGAACCGCGCTGTCGGAAGGCCGGCCGGAGGCTCCCGGCCGACGGACCGCGCTAGTGTCGCGCAGACGAGGCCCGCCGAACGAACCGGGCTGCACCCGCCCGTGACAGGGCGTAGCCGCAGGGACGGGGGAGCACCAGCGTGCGCAGGGCCGCGACCGTGATCGCCACCGCCGCCACCGCCCTCGTCCTCGCCGGCGGGTACGCCGGGCTCGACGCCGTCGACGCCGTCCCCGGGCCCCTCACCACCACCCCCGCGCCGACCGCGACCCCGCTGCCGACGGCCCCCGGCGCCGCCGCCGCCGGCACCGCCGCCCCCGTCCTGCCCGCCCTCGACGCCGCCGCCCCCGCGCCCGACCCCGCCGTCCTCGGCCGCACTGTCGGCCCGCTGCTGGCCGACCCCGCGCTCGGCGCGTCCGTGTCGGCCCAGGTCGTCGACGCCCTCAGCGGGGACGTCCTGCTCTCCTCGGCCGCCGACGTGCCCCGCACCCCCGCCTCCACGACGAAGGTCCTCACCGCCGTCGCCGCGCTCCGGGCCCTGGGCGAGACCACCCGCGCCACCACCCGCGTCGTCGACGGCGCCACCCCCGACGAGGTCGTCCTCGTCGCCGGCGGCGACGTGCTGCTCGCCGCCGGTGCCGGGGACCCCGACGCCGTCGACGGCCACGCCGGGCTCGGCGACCTCGCGGCCCGCACCGCCGACGCCCTGCGCGCCGCCGGCCGCACCACCGTCGCCGTCCGCCTCGACGACGCCTCCTTCACCGGCCCGGCCACCTCACCGGGCTGGGGCGCCGGCGACGTCGGCTCCGGGTTCGTCATGCCCGTCGCGCCGCTGGCCGTCGACGAGGGCCGCCTCGCCGAGGGGGAGACCGCCCCCCGCGCCGCCGACCCCGCCCTCGGCGCCGCCCTCGTGTTCGTCCAGCACCTCACCGACGCCGGCATCACCGTCCTGGACCCCGGCGGCGGGCCCGTCGTGCGCACCCCCGCCCAGGCCGGCGCCCGCGAGCTCGCCGCCGTCGAGTCCGCCACCACGGCCGAGCAGGTCGAGCTCATGCTCACCACCAGCGACAACACCCTGGCCGAGGTGCTCGCCCGGCGCGTGGCGCTCGCCACCGACCGCCCCGGCACCTTCGACGACGCCTCCCGCGCCGTCGTCGACCAGGTCGCGGCCCTCGGCGTCGACGTCGCCGGCGTGAGCCTGCAGGGCGGCAGCGGCCTGGGCCGCGACACCCGGATCCCCGCCCGCGCCCTCACCGCCGTCCTGGCCCTGGTCGCCTCCGGGGACCACCCCGAGCTCGGGGCCGTCGCCGCGGGCCTGCCCGTCGCCGGGGTCAACGGCACCCTGCACGACCGCTACGACGAGCCCGACTCCCTGGCCGCGGCCGGTGTCGTCCGCGCCAAGACGGGCACCCTGACCGGCGTCAGCAGCCTCGCCGGGTTCCTGCGCGACGCCGACGGGCGGCTGCTCGCCTTCGCCGTCGTGTCGGACGCCGTGGCCCCCGGCGGGTCGGCCTCGGCCCGCCGCGCCCAGGACCGGTTCGCGACCGCGCTGGCGGCCTGCGGCTGCCGGTGACCTCACCGGTGACCACGCCGGGTGCCGGTCCGCGTACCGTGCGGGCATGCGTGCACCGGGGGACGAGACCGAGGCGGTCGCGGGGGGTGTCGCCGGCGGGGGCCCGGGCGACCTGCCCGCCGAGGGGACCGGGCAGGGGGTGGGGCGCGCCGTCGGCGAGCTCGTCGACTTCGACCTCGCCGCCTCCGTGGCCGCGAAGCTGGTCAAGGCCGGCCCGAAGCTGGGCCGCGACGAGATCGACGACGTCGTCGCCGAGCTGCGCCTGGCCGCCGCCGAGGCCGCCGGGCCCGTCGCGGCGACCGCGCACCTGAGCTCACCGGTCCCGATGCCCCCGGCCCTCGTCGTCGACCGCGCGTCCTGGGCCCAGGCCAACGTCGACGCCTTCCGGACCCTGCTCGGGCCCGTCGTCGTCCCGGCCCGCCCCGGGGCCGGCGCCCCGGGCCGCGCCGGGCTGGCCGTCGACCGCGCCACCACCGCCGTCGGCCGCCGCACCACCGGCGCCGAGCTCGGCAGCCTGCTGTCGTTCCTGTCCAGCCGCGTCCTGGGGCAGTTCGACGTCTTCGCCGGCGTCGACGACGGCACCCCAGGCCGGTTGCTGCTCGTCGCCCCCAACGTCGTCCAGGTCGAGCGCGACCTCGGCGTCGACCCCCACGACTTCCGCCGCTGGGTGTGCCTGCACGAGGAGGCCCACCGCCTGCAGTTCGGCGCGAACCCGTGGCTGCGCCGCTGGGTCACCGACGAGGCCCGGGGCCTGTCCACCGAGCTGCTCGGCCAGCCCCGCGACCTGTCCGAACGCCTCTCCGGCGCCCTGCGGTCCCTGCCCGACGTGCTGCGCGGCACCGCCGAGGGCAGCGGCGTCGGCCTGGCCGACCTGCTGCAGACCCCCGGCCAGCGCGAGCGCGTCGCCCGCCTCGTCGCCGTCATGTCGCTGCTGGAGGGGCACGCCGACGTCGTCATGGACGACGTCGGCCCGAAGGTCGTTCCGTCGGTGAAGACCATCCGCGCCCGCTTCACCCAGCGCCGCGGCCGCGGCCGGTCCTCCCTGGACCAGGTGCTGCGCCGGCTGCTGGGCCTGGACGCCAAGACCCGGCAGTACGCCGACGGCGCGAAGTTCGTGCGCGCCGTCGTCGCCGCGGTCGGCTGGGACGGCCTGAACGTCGTCTGGACCGCCCCCGAGCACCTGCCGCTGCCCGCCGAGATCGCCGACCCGGACGCCTGGGTCGCCCGCGTCCACCGCTGACGTGGGCGGGCCGCCCCCGGCGGTCGCGGCGGTGCGCGTCGCCGTCCGCCGCGCCCTGCGCGACCTCGACGGGCCCGTCCTCGTGGCCTGCTCCGGGGGAGCGGACTCCCTGGCCCTGGCCGCCGCGACCGCCTTCGAGTCCCGTACCGCCGGGCTCGTCACCGCCGGCCTCGTCACGGTGGACCACGGCCTGCACCCGGCCTCGGCCGACGTCGCCGCGCGCGTCGTGCGGCAGGGCCGCGACCTGGGCCTGGACCTGGTGCGCAGCGTGCGGGTCGCGGTGGGCCGGACGGGTGGTCCCGAGGCGGCCGCCCGCACCGCCCGCTACGAGGCCCTGACCGCCGTCGCGCAGCAGGAGGGCGCGGTCGCCGTGCTGCTCGCCCACACCCTCGACGACCAGGCCGAGACCGTGCTGCTCGGCCTGGCCCGCGGTTCGGGCACCCGGTCCCTCGCCGGGATGCCCGCCGTCCGGGGGATCTTCCACCGGCCGCTGCTGGGCGTCCCGCGCGCCGTCGTCCGCGCCGCCCTCGACGGGCTGGAACCGTGGGAGGACCCCGCCAACGCCGACCCGGCCCTCACCCGCTCCCGCGTGCGGCACGACGTGCTGCCGTTCCTGGAGTCCGCGCTGGGACCGGGGATCGCCTCCGCCCTGGCCCGCACCGCCCGCGCCGCCCGCGACGACGCCGACGCCCTCGACGAGCTCGCCGCCGCCAGCACGCCCTTCCGCGACGGCTCGGCCCCGGTGGACGACCTGCTCGCCGCGCGCCCCGCCCTGCGCCGCCGCTGGCTGCGGTCGGCGGCGCTCGCCCTGGGCTGCCCGGCGGGCGCGCTGAGCGCCGGGCACGTCGACGCCCTGGAGGCGTTGCTGCTCGACTGGCACGGGCAGGGCCCGGTGCACCTGCCGGGTGGTGCGAGGGCGGTCCGCGCGTGTGGCAGGCTCGTGCTCACCCCCCACCGATGACCACCACGGGAGAACTGCGTGGACGCCGCGACCGCCGGTACCGACCTCGAGCACGTGCTGCTGACGAAGGAGCAGGTGGCGACCCGGGTCGCCGAGCTCGCCGCCGAGCTGGACCGCGACTACGCCGACAAGGACGTGCTGCTCGTCGGCGTCCTCAAGGGCGCCGCGATGGTCATGGCCGACCTGTCCCGCGCCATGCAGATCCCGCTGTCGATGGACTTCATGGCCGTCAGCTCCTACGGCTCGGGCACCAAGAGCTCCGGCGTCGTACGGATCCTCAAGGACCTCGACACCGACATCTCCGGCCGCCACGTGCTGGTCGTCGAGGACATCATCGACTCCGGCCTGACCCTGTCGTGGCTGCTGGCGAACCTGTCCTCGCGCGGGCCGGCGTCGGTGAAGGTGTGCGCGCTGCTGCGCAAGCCCGACGCCGCCAAGGTGGAGGTCGACGTCGCCTACGTCGGCCACGACATCCCCAACGAGTTCGTCGTCGGGTACGGGCTGGACTTCGCCGACAAGTACCGGAACCTGGACTGCGTGGCGACGCTGGCGCCGCACGTCTACAGCTGAGCCGTCCGGCCTATCGTTATCGTGATACAGGTATCGCGATAACGATAGGTTTGCGTTCGTGGATGCCGCCAATCCCCTGCGCACGATCGCGCCCACCGTGGACGCAGACGTCCTCAAGGTCCTGGCCAGGACCCACCGTCCCCTCAGCGGCGCGGCGGTCGCCCGCCTCACCGGCCGCTCCTACGCCCGCACCAGGGCTTGCCTGCACCGGCTCGTGGACCACGGGCTCGTGGGAGAAGAGGACGTCGGACCGGCGGTCCAGTACCGGCTGAACCGCGCCCACGTCCTCGCCGCCCCCGTGCTGGCGGTGGTCGACGCCGACCTGGCCGTCGAGGAGTGGCTGGTCGAGCAGGTGCGCCGCTGGTCGCCGTCGGCGCGGGCCGTGGTGCTCTTCGGGTCCTGGGCCCGCCGGGAGGCGGGCCCGGACAGCGACCTGGACCTGCTGGTGGTGCGCGAGGACCACGTCGACCCCGACGGTCCCTGGGCGGAGCAGGTGCACGCCACCGGGAACGAGCTCGAGGCGCGGACCGGGAACGCCGTGCAGTTCGTGCACGTCAGCGCAACCGACCTGGCGACAGCGGTCCGCGAGGAACAACCGCTCATCAGCAGCCTGCGGCTCGACGGCAGGGTGCTGGTCGGACCGGACCTGCGCGAGCTGCTGGGAACGGCCTCGTGAGCGGGCGCACTTCGCGGACGGCGCCCTGCACCCCGGCGGACGCGCGGACCCGCCTCCGGCAGGCCCGGCTGTACCTGGAGGCGGCCGAGCTCGTGCAGGCCGAGGACTTGGCCGAGGCCGCGACCGTCGCCACCGGCAACGGGGTCCTCGCCGCCATCGCCGCCGCCGACGCGATCTGCTGCCACGCGGCGGGTACCCGCTCGCGCGGCCAGGACCACCGGCAGGCCATCGGCTTGCTGCAGGAGGTCACGGGGGACGCGACGTTGGCCAAGGCCCTGCGCGAGGTGCTGGACCTCAAAGACGCAGGCCACTACGGGCTCAGCAACGTGTCGGCGAGCAACTGCACCGCTGCGCTGCGTCGGGCGACGACTCTGGTCGAGGCGGCTGGGCAGCGCGTCCGCTGACCTGAGCACCGAAGACGAGCAGCCACCGACGTGCGTCGGACCCCGCCGATACGGTGAGCGGTACCGCGGCACAGCGGCCGACCAGCAGGAGACGAAGCACATGGCACCGACCACCAGCGCCGCTCAGCGCGCCGAGCTGCACAAGACGATCTGGCGCATCGCGAACGACCTGCGGGGCAGCGTCGACGGCTGGGACTTCAAGACCTACGTGCTGGGGATCCTCTTCTACCGGTTCATCTCCGAGAACCTCGAGACCTTCCTCAACGCCGCCCAGCGCGCCGCCGGTGAGCCGGACTTCGACTACGCGACGTTCCCCGACGCCGAGGCCGAGTTCGGCCGCGCGGACACCGTCGAGGAGAAGGGCTTCTACATCCTGCCCTCGCAGCTGTTCCGCAACGTCCGTCGGCAGGCCGCGAAGGACGAGAACCTCAACGAGACGCTGGAGCAGGTCTTCAAGAACATCGAGGGGTCGGCGATCGGCACCGACAGCGAAGAGGCCGTGAAGGGCCTGTTCGACGACCTCGACGTCAACAGCTCGAAGCTGGGGAACACCGTCGCCAAGCGCAACGAGAAGCTGGTGAAGCTCCTCAACGCGATCGGCGACCTGCCGCTGGGCAACTTCGAGGACAACTCGATCGACCTCTTCGGCGACGCCTACGAGTACCTCATGCAGATGTACGCGTCCCAGGCCGGGAAGTCCGGGGGCGAGTACTACACCCCGCAGGAGGTGTCCGAGGTCCTCGCCAAGATCACCGTCCAGGGCAGGAAGAAGGTCAACAAGGTCTACGACCCGGCTGCCGGGTCGGGCTCGCTGTTGCTGAAGTTCGCGAAGGTCCTGGGGCCGGAGAACGTCGGCGGGTTCTACGGCCAGGAGATCAACCTGACGACGTACAACCTGGCGCGCATCAACATGCACCTGCACGACGTGAACTTCGAGAAGTTCAGCATGGCCCACGGCGACACCCTCATCGACCCGCAGCACTGGGACGACGAACCGTTCGAGGCGATCGTCTCCAACCCGCCCTACTCCATCAAGTGGGAGGGCGACGCGAACCCGCTGCTCATCAACGACGAACGCTTCGCCCCCGCCGGAGTCCTGGCGCCCAAGTCGAAGGCCGACCTCGCCTTCACGATGCACATCCTCAGCTGGCTCGCCGTCAACGGCACCGCTGCGATCGTCGAGTTCCCCGGCGTGCTGTACCGCGGGGGAGCGGAGGCGAAGATCCGCAAGTACCTCATCGACAACAACTACGTCGACGCCGTGATCCAGCTCCCGCCGGACCTGTTCTTCGGAACGACCATCGCGACGTGCATCATCGTGCTGAAGAAGTCGAAGAAGGACAACGCCGTCCTGTTCGTCGATGCGTCCGCCGAGTTCGAGCGGGTAGGGAACAAGAACAAGCTGACGGCCGAGCACCAGCAGCACATCATCGACACCCTCAACGCGCGGGTCGACGTCGACCACGTGGCGAAGCTGGTGGCCAACGAGGACATCGGCACGAACGCGTACAACATCGCGGTGTCGTCGTACGTCGAGGTGAAAGACGTTCGCGAGATCGTCGACATCACCGAACTGAACGCGGAGATCGCACGGATCGTCGCGCGGCAGGCGGAGCTGCGGACGTCGATCGACGAGATCATCGAGAGCTTGGGGGAAATGTGACCGGCGTCGGCAACCCGCACGGCACACCTGCAACGAAGCGGGTCCCCTGGAGGATGATCGGCGAAGTTCTGCGCATCAAAAATGGGAGTGATCACAAGTTGCTCGGGGACGGCGACGTCCCTGTCTACGGCAGTGGCGGAATCATGCGACACGTCGATCGTGCGGCGGCAACGGGGCCGTCCGTACTGATCCCACGAAAGGGGTCTTTGGGAAACATTTTCTATGTGGAGGGCCCATTTTGGGTGGTAGACACCATCTTTCGAACCGAGATCGACGAAACAATCGTCTTCCCTAAGTTCCTCTACTATGTGCTGCTCACCATGAGGCTGGGGGAGATGAATCAAGCTGGCGGTGTGCCGAGCCAGACGCAGGCGGTCCTTAATTCTCTTCGTATTCCAGTGCCACCGCTTGAGGTGCAGCAAGAAATCGTGAGAGTATTGGACCAGTTTAGTCAGCTGGAAGCGGAGCTGGAAGCGGAGCTGGAAGCGCGGCGAGTGCAGTACTCCTTTTATCGCGAAGATCTTATGAGTGGAATCTCTGGCAGCCACTGGGCCCGCCTTGGAGATGTACTGAGTGCTCCGCTGTCGAATGGTCGATCAGTGCCCGACGGCGAGGGCTACCCAGTTTTGCGCTTGGGTGCTCTGCGTGGTCCAATGGTTGACTTCTCGCAATGTAAGCGCGGTTCGTGGAGCGATGAGGAAGGTGGTCGCTTTCGCGTTGCATCAGGAGATCTATTAGCTGCTCGCGGCAATGGAAACAAGCAGCTCTTAGCGCGGGCTTCAATGGTTAAATCGTCGCCAGAGATTGCATTCCCGGATACTATGATCCGAATTCGTCCGGATCTGTCCAAGATTTCTCAGGAATTTCTTTTCTATGTGTGGGAATGCCGGGCCTCCAGGCGCCAAGTGGAGCGAGTTGCGAAATTGACGTCTGGAGTTTGGAAGATTGGTCAGAAAGACCTGGCCGAGGTGACGATTCCTGTCCCACCAAGGGAGGTGCAGGATCGAATCGTGGAGGTGTTGGATCGCCTTAGCGCCCTCGTCAACGACCTCAGCATCGGCCTCCCAGCCGAGCTCGCTGCCCGCCGCAAGCAGTACGAGTACTACCGCGACAAGCTGCTGACCTTCGAGGAGGCTCCCGCGTGACCGAGGCACCCGCGCGCGTCTACGACCCCATCGCGGTCTCGGCGGAGAGCACCGTCGTCGCCGAGCACGTCCCCGACACGCAGGAGGCGTCGGCCTACCAGTCGGAGGCCGCCCTCGAGAAGGCGTTCATCGCGCAGCTGCAGTCGCAGGCGTACGAGTACCTGCCGATCACGTCGAACGACGAGCTCGTCGCGAACCTGCGCACCCAGCTGGAGGCGCTGAACCACGTCACGTTCACCGACGGGGAGTGGGCGGACTTCTTCAGCACCAGGATCGCCGGGGCGAACGACGGCATCGCCGAGAAGACCCTGCGGGTGCAGGAGGACCACGTCCAGGTCCTCAAGCGCGAGGACGGGTCCACGAAGAACATCACGCTGCTCGACAAGACGAACATCCACAACAACCGGTTGCAGGTCATCAACCAGTACGAGGTCGCCAAGGCCGACCCGGCGGCACCGGGCGGCGGGGGCGGCAAGCACGCCAACCGGTACGACGTCACCGTCCTGGTCAACGGCCTGCCCATGGTGCACGTCGAGCTGAAGCGCCGCGGCGTCGACATCCGGGAGGCGTTCAACCAGATCGACCGCTACCAGCGGGACAGCTTCTGGGCCGACTCGGGCCTGTTCCAGTACGTGCAGCTGTTCGTCATCAGCAACGGCACCCTCACCAAGTACTACTCGAACACGACCCGCACCCAGCACATCAGCGAAGCCGGGAGGTCCGCGTCGTTCCAGGCCGCGGGGAAGAAGACGTCGAACAGCTACGAGTTCACGTCGTGGTGGGCCGACGCCGCCAACCGGCCCATCCAGGAGTTGACGGCGTTCGCGAAGACGTTCTTCGCCAAGCACGCTCTGCTGAACGTCCTCACCCGCTACTGCGTCCTCACCGCCGACGGGCTGCTGCTGGTGATGCGGCCCTACCAGATCGTCGCGACCGAGCGGATCCTGCGGCGCATCGACGTCGCCACGAACGCCAAGACCCTCGGCACCGTCGAGGCCGGCGGGTACGTGTGGCACACCACGGGGTCGGGCAAGACGCTGACGTCGTTCAAGACGGCTCAGCTCGCCTCCAAGATGCCCAGCGTCGACAAGGTGCTCTTCGTCGTCGACCGCAAGGACCTCGACTACCAGACCATGCGGGAGTACGACCGTTTCGAGAAGGGTGCCGCGAACTCCAACACGTCGACGGCCGTCCTGACGAAGCAGCTCGGTGACCCCACCAAGCGGATCATCATCACGACCATCCAGAAGCTGTCGACGTTCATCAAGGGCAACAAGGGGCACGCCGTCACCGGCGACCACGTCGTCATCATCTTCGACGAGTGCCACCGCTCCCAGTTCGGCGACATGCACAAGGAGATCACCAAGGCGTTCAAGCGGTACAACCTGTTCGGGTTCACCGGGACGCCCATCTTCTCCGCCAACGCCGCCTCCGGCGGCAACCCACAGCTCAAGACCACCGAGCAGGCGTTCGGGGAGAAGCTGCACACGTACACCATCGTCGACGCCATCACCGACAAGAACGTCCTGCCGTTCCGCATCGACTACATCAGCACCATCCAGTCCGATGTCGTCCTTGACAAGCAGGTGTCGGGGATCGACACCGAGAAGGCGATGCTCGACAAGAGGCGTCTCACCGGGATCGTGGACTACACGCTCGCGCACTTCGACCAGAAGACGAAGCGCACCGGCACCGCGAGCTACGAGCACTCCGTCGTCACCAACGTCGCCGCGGCCACCCGCACGCGCAAGCAGACCGAGGCCCTGCGCGCCCGCAAGCGGATCAAGGGATTCAATGCGCTGTTCGCCACCGCTTCCATCGACGCCGCGCGCCGGTACTACAACCACTTCCAGCGGCAGATGGAGGACCTGCCGCCGGACCGCCGGCTGAAGATCGGCCTCATCTACTCCTACGGTGCCAATGAGGCCGACGACGGAACCCTCGACGACGAGGCCTTCGACACCGACTCCCTCACCGGTGACGCCCGCAACTTCCTCGAAGAAGCCATCCAGGACTACAACGACCTCTTCGGCACCAGCTACGACACCAGCGCCGACAAGTTCCAGAACTACTACAAGGACCTGTCGCAGCGGTTGAAGAACCGCGAGCTCGACCTGGTCATCGTCGTCAACATGTTCCTTACCGGCTTCGACGCGACAACCCTCAACACCCTGTTCGTCGACAAGAACCTGCGCGCCCACGGGCTCATCCAAGCGTTCTCCCGCACCAACCGGATCCTCAACTCCGTCAAGACGTACGGCAACATCGTCGCCTTCCGGAACCTGGAGGACGAGACCAACGCCGCGTTGGAGCTGTTCGGCAACAAGGACGCCCGCGGCGTCGTCGTCCTGAAACCGTACTCGGAGTACTACGACGAGTACGAGAAGAAGGTCGATGAGCTGCTGTCGTCGTTCCCGCTGGGGCAGCCCGTCGTGGGGGAAGGGGCGCAGAAGGACTTCATTGCGTTGTTCGGGACGATCCTGCGCCTGGAGAACATCCTCACGTCCTTTGACGACTTCGCTGGCCACGAGAAGCTCACCGACCGGCAAGGGCAGAACTACCGCAGCGTTTACCTCGACCTGTACGCCGACTTCCGCAAGGTCGGTGACGCGGACAAGGAACTCATCAACGACGACGTCGTCTTCGAGATCGAGCTGATCAAACAGGTCGAGATCAACGTCGACTACATCCTCATGCTCGTCGCCAAGTACCGCGAGCAGCACGGCGACGGGCAGGACAAGGAGATCCGCGCCGAAATCTCCCGTGCCGTCGACGCCAGCCCGACGCTGCGCAACAAGAAGGACCTCATCGAGGCGTTCGTCGACTCCGTCTCCGGCGTCGACCCGGTGGACGAGCAGTGGCAGGCCTTCATTGCGCAGGCACGGGAGAAGGAGCTCTCGGCAATCATCGAGGAGGAAAACCTCCGCGCCGACAACGCGCGGGCGTTCGTCGCCGCATCCTTCCGCGAAGGCGCGCTGCGAACCTCCGGCACCGCGATCACCGCGGTCCTGCCACCGATGCCCCGCTTCAACAAGGCAGGTGGTCACGGCGAGAAGAAACAGCGCGTCCTGCAGAAGCTGGGCACGTTCTTCTCCAGGTTCTTCGGGTTGGCTTCCGAGGACGACGCTGACGACGTGTGACGGAGCGCGCCGCGCCGCATGTTGAGGCTCAACGGGGTCCACGCTGTCCCGACGGGCTGCCCGAACAGGCAGCGGCACGGCCGGGGCAGTGGTGACGCGGTTCAGCGCAGCCGCACCTTCCGGGCCGGTCTGCCGAGCGGTTGGTCGTCCACCGGTGGGGTGACGTCGATCGCTTCGCGCCGCGAAACCCGCGTCCGTTGCAGGACGGGGCCAGGGTGGCCGGGCCTACGAGGGCCTGCCTACCCTCACCCGATCCGCGCCAGCACCTCACCCGCGCCGATCGGCGCCCCTTCCTGCGCGACCCGCTGCACGGTCCCCGCCCGGTGCGCCGGCACCCGCGACTCCATCTTCATGGCCTCCACGACGGCCACGTCCTGCCCCTCGGTCACCTGCGCGCCGTCCTCGACGAGCCAGGCGGTCAGGGTGCCCGGGGTGGCGGCGGTCAGGGCGTCCTCGTCCGGGCCGTCCTCGGCCTCGGCGGCGACGGTGCCGACCGGCCCCAGCGCGGCGAGGAAGGCGGCGGGCAGCCCGATCGTGGTCATCCGCCCGTCGATCTCGACGCCGAACCGCTGCAACGCCGGCCCGTCGGCGGGGGCGGGGCGCAGCTGCGGTTCCAGCCGCGGCATCAGCTCCGTCTCGATCCACTGCGTGCCGACGGCGAAACCCTCCGTCGAGAAGTCGGGTTCGTCGACGACCGCGCGCGCGAACGGCAGCACGGTGGCGATGCCGGTGACCTCGAACTCGGCCAGCGCGCGGCGGGCGCGGGCCAGTGCGGCGTCGCGGTCACCGGCGTGGACGAGGAGCTTGCCCGCGAGGGAGTCGAACGCGGCGGCGACGGTGTCGCCGGCCTCCACCCCGCCGTCCCACCGGACCCCCGGGCCCGAGGGGACGCGCAGCGCCGTGACCCGTCCCGGGCTGGGCAGGAACCCCCGGCCCGGGTCCTCGGCGTTGATCCGGAACTCGAACGCGTGACCGCGGACCTCGGGGGTCGTGGTGAACGACGGCCCCCGGCCGGCGGCGATGCGGAACTGCTCGCGCACCAGGTCGACGCCGGTCACGAGCTCGGTGACGGGGTGCTCCACCTGCAGCCGGGTGTTCACCTCGCAGAACGACAGGGTCCCGTCGGCGCCCAGCAGGAACTCCACGGTCCCCGCGCCGCGGTACCGCACCGCGGCGCAGATGTCCCGCGCCGCCCGGTGGAGCGTCTCGCGCTGGTCGGGGCTCAGCCCGGGCGCCGGGGCCTCCTCGACGAGCTTTTGGTTCCGGCGCTGCAGCGAGCAGTCGCGGTCGCCCACGACGGTGACCGCACCCGACCCGTCGCCGAGGACCTGCACCTCCAGGTGCCGGGGCCGTTCGAGGAACTTCTCGACGAAGCACTCACCGCGCCCGAACGCGGCGACGGCCTCCCGGGTCGCGGACTCGAAGGCGTCGGCGACCTCCTCGCGGGTGCGGGCCACCCGCATCCCGCGGCCGCCGCCGCCGTGCGCGGCCTTGATCATGATCGGCAGGCCGAACTCGTCGGCGAACGCCTCGGCCTGCGCGGCGTCGGCCAGCGGGGAGGTCGTCCCCGGGGCCAGCGGGGCACCGGCGTCGCGGGCGATGGCGCGTGCGGTCACCTTGTCGCCGAGGGCCTCGATGGTCTCCGGGGTCGGGCCGATCCAGACCAGTCCGGCGGCTTCCACGGCCCGGGCGAACTCGGCGTTCTCGGACAGGAACCCGTACCCGGGGTGCACCGCGTCGGCGCCCGAGGTCCGCGCCGCGGCCAGCAGCGCCTCGACGTTGAGGTACGTCCGCGCCGCCGTGTCGCCGGGCAGCGCCACGGCCGCGTCGGCGAGCCGGACGTGCAGGGCGTCGGCGTCCTGGTCGGCGTAGACGGCGACCGAGCGCAGCCCCGCCTCGGCCGCCGCGCGGACCACCCGCACGGCGATCTCGCCGCGGTTGGCGATCAGGACGGTCTCCATGGTGCTCCTCACAGTTCGGTGAAGGGGGCGCGCGGGCGGAAGCGGACGCGGACGCCGGGGGGCAGCTGGCCGACGAGGTCGAGGTGGGCGTCGACGACGGCCCCGATGACGGGGTAGCCGCCGGTCAGCGGGTGGTCCGGGCCGAACAGGACGGGCTGACCGTCCGGCGGGACCTGGATCGCCCCGGTCACCGCGCCCTCGCTGGGCAGTTCACCGTCCCGGGCCCGTTCCAGCGGGACCGCGCCGGCCAGGCGCAGACCGACCCGGTCCGAGCGGGCCGTGACCTCCCACGCCTGCGCGGTCAGCGTCTCCAGGGCCGCCGGGGTGAACCAGTCGGTGCGGGGCCCCAGGACGACGTCCAGCTCGACGACCTCGCCGCGGGCGGGCAGCGCGGGCGGGGCGTGCGGTCCGGGGTCGACGGCGTGCGGTGCGGCCGAGGGGCCGTGCAGCGCCAGCCGGTCCCCGGCGCGCAGCGGCTGCGGACCCATCCCGGACAGCGTGTCCGTGGCCAGCGACCCGAGCGCGGCCGGGACGTCGAAACCCCCGCGGACCGCCACGACCGTGCGCAGCCCGTCGTGCTGGGTGCCCAGCCGCAGCTCGTCGCCGTCCTCCACCGCCACCGGGCGCACCGCCGGGACGGGGACGCGGGTGCCGTCGGCCGCCCGCAGCGACGCGTCGATCCCGGCTCCGGCCAGGGCGAGCACGCCGGCTCCGGTGAACCGCAGCGCGGCCCCGCCACCGGCGAGTTCGAGGACGGCCGTGCCCGGGGCGTTCCCGACGGCGCGGTTCGCCAGACGCAGCGCGCCGCGGTCGGCCGCCCCCGAGGGGGCGACCCCTTCGGCGAGGTGCCCGGGGCGTCCGGGGTCCTGCAGCAGCAGCTGGACCCCGGGGGAGACGACCTCGACCGAGAACTCCGAGGCGACCGGTGCGGACCGCGGCTCCCGCAGATCCACGAGGTCGCGGTCGACCCGCTGGAACCGCACCGTGGTCCCCGGGGCGAACAGCGCCGGCGGGTCCCGGTCGATGTCCCACATCACCGCGTCCGTGCGGCCGATCAGCTGCCAGCCGCCGGGGCTCTCGCGCGGGTAGACGCCGGAGAACTTCCCCGCCAGCCCGACCGACCCGGCCGGGATCCGGGTGCGCGGCGACGGCCGGCGCGGGACGTCGAACAGCGCGTCGTCGGCGACGAGGTACCCGAAACCGGGGGCGTACCCGGTGAAGGCGACCGTCCACGTCGCGGCCTGGTGCCGGCGCACGAGCTCCTCGGGGGAGCAGCCGAGCAGCTCCGCGACCTCGGCCAGGTCCTGCCCGTCGTAGCGGACCTCGACGGTCACCGACCGCCCACCGGAGGCGACCTCGGACGACGGCTCGACCGTCCGCAACCCCGCCACGAGCTCGGCGGGGGAGGTCACCCGCGGGTCGAGGACCACCAGGATCGTGCGGGCGGCCGGCACGACCTCGCGGACGCCGGGCAGGTCGGCGGCGACCAGCGCCGTGAACAGCCGGGTGCTCTCGTCCAGGTCGGCGGCCTCGACCATGACGGCGGTGTCGCTGACGGGCAGGAACCTCACGAGGCCCTCGTGACGTCGTACTCGGAGTCCAGCACGTCCGTGACGAACATGTGCCCCGGCGCGTGCGTCACCGCGAACGGCGGGCGGGACGCGAGCAGCGCGACCTGCGGGGTCACCCCGCACGCCCAGAACACCGGGACCTCGCCCTCGTGGACGACGGGCGGGTCGCCGAAGTCGGGGGAGTCCAGCGAGGCGATCCCCAGCGCGGAGGGGTCCCCGACGTGCACGGGGGCGCCGTGCACCGCCGGGAACCGGCCGGTGATCGCCACGGCGTCGGCGACCCGGTCGGCCGGGACCGGGCGCATCGAGACGACGAGGTCCCCGCGCAGCCGGCCGGCCGGCGCGCACGGCCGGTCCGTGCGGTACATCGGGACGTTGCGGCCCAGTTCCTGGTGCCGCACCGGGATCCCGGCCGCCAGCAGCGGGGTCTCGAAGGTGAAGCTGCACCCGATGAGCAGCGTGACCAGCCCGTCCCAGTACGCCGTCGCGTCGGTGACCTCCTCGGCCACCCGCCCGTCGCGGAACACCCGGTAGGCGGGCAGGTCGGTGCGCACGTCCGACCCCGGGGCCAGGGCCGACTCGACCTGCCCGGCCTCCAGGACGTCCAGCACGGGGCAGGACCGCGGGTTGCGCTGGGCGTACAGCAGCACCTCGAACGCCCAGTCCGCGGGGACGGCCACCAGGTTGGCCTGCGTCATCCCGGGCGCGACCCCGCTGGTGGGTCCGCGGCGCCCGGCCCGGTACGCCGCGCGCGCCGCCCGGGCCTCGCCGCGCAGTTCCTCGGGGGCCAGGCGCACCATCAGCGCGCCGCCGCGACGAACGGGGCGATGCCGACCCCGGCACCGGCCAGCGCGGCCCGCGTCGCCGCGGCCATCTCGACCGCTCCGGGGGAGTCGCCGTGCACGCACAGCGAATCCGCGCGGACCGCGACGTCCGTGCCGTCGATCGCCTCCACCACCCCGTCCTGCACGAGCCGCACCATGCGCCGGGCCACGAGGTCGGCGTCGTGCAGCACGGCGCCGGGTTCCTTGCGGGAGACCAGCTGCCCGGCCGGGGTGTAGGCGCGGTCGGCGAACGCCTCGGCCGCCGTGGGCAGCCCGGCCCGGTCGGCGACGTCGAGGGCGACCCCGCCGGCCAGGCCCAGCACCACGAGCGACGGGTCGACGGCCTTGACCGCCGCCACGACCACCGAGGCCGTCGCCTCGTCGACGGCCATCGTGTTGTACAGCGCGCCGTGCGGCTTCACGTAGACCACGGCGTCCCCGGCGGACCGGGCCAGCGCCCACACCGCCCCGAGCTGGTACTCGACGTGGGCCTGCAGCGTCGCGGCCGGCAGGTCCAGGCGCTCGCGGCCGAAGTTCTCGTAGTCGCGGTAGCCGGGGTGGGCGCCGATCGCGACGCCCGCCCGCGACGCGGCCAGCACCGTCTCGCGGATGCCCTCGGGGCTGCCCGCGTGGAAGCCGCAGGAGACGTTGGCGCTGCTGACGATCCGCAGCATCGCCGCGTCGTCGGAGACCGGGCGGTCGGGGGTGTTCTCCCCGAGGTCGGAGTTCAGGTCGATGGTCGTCACGGGGGTCCTCCCAGCGGTCAGGCGGTCAGGCGGTGAGGAAGTCGAAGACGGGTCCGACGGACTGCGAGGCCATCCAGAAGCTGATCGCCAGCGCGATCGTGCCGACGACCAGCAACCACACCGGGTAGCGGTAACCGCCCAGCACGTCGCGCTGCCGGAACCAGCCGATGTAGAGGAACACCGTCATCCCGATGGGCAGGATCAGCCCGTTGAACCCGCCGACGAACACCAGCAGGGCGGCCGGGGCGGTGCCGATGGCCAGGTACACGGCGAGCGAGACGACGATGAAGCCGACGGTGGTCAGCTGCAGCGGCCACCCGCCGGACAGCCGGCGGGAGAAGGTCGACAGGAACGTCGAGGACGTGTACGCGGCGCCGATGACCGAGGTGATGGCGGCGGCCCAGAAGATCGCCCCGAAGATCCGGATGCCGGCGTCGCCCAGGGCGGCGCCGAAGGCCTGCCCGGCGGGGTTGGCCGCCTGACCGGACAGGTCGAGCGCGACACCGGAGGCGACGACGCCCAGGATCGCCAGGAACAGCACGTACCGCATGACGCCGGTGACGAGGATCCCGGTGACCGAGGCCCGGTGGACGTCGCGGACGTGCTCGACGCCGGTCTGCCCGGAGTCCAGGTAGCGGTGGGCGCCGGCGTAGGTGATGTAGCCGCCGACGGTGCCGCCGACGATCGTCGTGATGGTCGCGAAGTTGATCGTGTCGGGCACGAAGGTCTGCCGGAAGGCGTCGCCGACGGGTGGGCCGGAGACGACCGCGACGACCACGGTCATGACGATCATGCCGACGCCCAGCACCAGCACGACCCGGTCCACGACCGTCCCGGCGCGCTTGAACAGGAAGATCGCGATCGCCAGCGCCCCGGTGACCAGGCCGCCGACCTTGGGGTCCAGACCGAGCAGGGCGTTCAGGCCCAGCCCGCCGCCGGCGATGTTGCCGATGTTGAACGCGAGCCCGCCGATCACGATGAGGACGGTCAGGACGTGCCCGCTGTAGGGCACGGCGCTGTTGGCGAGGTCGCCCGCGCGCTTGCCGGTCACGGTGATGAGCCGCCAGACGTTCATCTGGACGGCGAAGTCGATGAGGATCGAGATCAGGATCGCGAAGGCGAAGGCCGCCCCGAGCGTGGCGGTGAACGTCGCGGTCTGGGTGATGAAGCCCGGTCCGATGGCGGAGGTGGCCATCAGGAAGATCGCGCCGATGACCGGGCCGCGGCGGGACCGCCGGCTCGTCGTCAGGGCGGGGGTGCTGCTCTCCTGCACGGAGTGGGGGTCGGACATGCCTGCTCCCGGGGACGTGGCGACGCTGCTGCCGGACGAGAGTGCCTGGAGCAGCACTGTGGCACCGCTGGTTGAAGAACACAATGGCTCCAGTTGTTGAACAACGTGTTGCGCAGTGTTGCGTTCGTGTGAACTCGTCGCCCAGCGACCCGGGAGTTCGAGGCGGCTCGCCCCCTACGATGGCGGGGTGACCCACACCGCCGCGCCGTCCCCGGAGACCGCTGGGGGCGAGGGGGCGGGCGGGGGCACGCTGGCCCGGCTGCTCAGCGCCCGGATCGCCGCGGGGGAGTTCCGCCCCGGCCTGCGCCTGTCCGAGTCCGCCCTGGCGCAGCGCTTCTCCGTGTCGCGCAACACCCTGCGCGAGGCCTTCCGGGTGCTGGCCGAGCAGGGCCTGCTCGAGCACGTGCCGCACCGCGGGGTCTCGGTGACCGCGCCCCGGGTGGCCGACGTGCTCGACATCTACCGCGTCCGGCGCCACGTCGAGGCCGGGGTGCTGGCCCGGGCCGACGCCCAGCACCCGGCGACCGACCGGATGCGGGCGGCGGTCGAGGCCGCGGACGCCGCCGTCGCGGCCGGGGACTGGGCGGGCGTCGGGACGGCGAACATGGCCTTCCACGAGGCGCTGGTCTCGCTGTCGGACAGCCCGCGCCTGCTGCGCACCCACCGGCAGCTGGCGGCCGAGCTGCGGCTGGCCTTCCTGGTGATCGGCGATCCGCAGGCCCTGCACGGCCGGTTCGTGGCCCGCAACCGCGCGGTGCTCGACACCTTCCTCACCGGTGGCGGCGCCGCGGCGGCGGCCGAGCTGGAGACCTACCTGACGGAGTCCGAGCGCACGGTGCTCGGCGCCTACGCCCGCCTCGGGCTCGACTGACGCCCGCTCGTCGCCGGCGGGCCTACGCCCACAGCGAACTCGCGGCGCCGCCCCGGAACAGCACCCCGCCCCCACCCGTTCGAACGGCGTAGGACCTGCGGCGACGAGACCGTGGGCGGCCTGTCAGGGCCGCGGTGTACCGTCGAACGTCAGGCTGGTTCGAGCAGGAGGGACAGGGGGCGACCCCTCCATCTGATGCCCAACACTCTCAAGCGCATCGTCCGTGGTCCGTGGCTGTGGATCGTCGTGGCCATCGCGGCCGTCGCGATCGGTGCCTCCTTCTTCGCGTCCAGCGGCACCGCGGAGGTCTCCACGACCCGCGCGCTGAAGCTGATCGAGGACGGCAAGGTCCAGAGCGCGACCCTGACCGACGGCAACCAGCGCATCGACCTGGAGCTGAAGCCCGGGGAGACGGTCGAGGGCGCGACGACGGTCCGCTCGTACTACATCGCCCAGCGCGGCGCGGCGGTCGTGACGGCCCTGAACGACACCCCGCCGCCGGACGGGGTGACCGACGAGGTCCCCAGCACCAGCGTGCTGCAGTCGCTGCTGTTCACGGTCGGCCCGATCCTCCTGATGCTGGTCCTGTTCTGGTTCCTGATCTCCCAGATGCAGGGCGGCGGCAGCCGGGTCATGCAGTTCGGCAAGTCCAAGGCCAAGATGATGACCAAGGACACCCCGAAGACGACGTTCGCGGACGTCGCCGGGGCCGACGAGGCCGTCGAGGAGCTCTACGAGATCAAGGAGTTCCTCGAGGACCGCGAGAAGTTCCAGGCCGTCGGCGCCAAGATCCCCAAGGGCGTCCTGCTGTACGGCCCGCCCGGGACCGGCAAGACGCTGCTGGCCCGCGCCGTCGCCGGTGAGGCCGGGGTCCCGTTCTACTCGATCTCCGGGTCCGACTTCGTCGAGATGTTCGTCGGTGTCGGCGCCTCCCGCGTCCGCGACCTGTTCGAGCAGGCCAAGGCGAACTCGCCCGCGATCATCTTCGTCGACGAGATCGACGCCGTCGGCCGCCACCGCGGCGCCGGGCTCGGCGGCGGGCACGACGAGCGCGAGCAGACGCTGAACCAGCTCCTCGTCGAGATGGACGGTTTCGACGTCAAGACGAACGTCATCATGATCGCGGCGACGAACCGCCCCGACATCCTCGACCCGGCGCTGCTGCGCCCGGGCCGGTTCGACCGGCAGATCGCCGTCGAGGCCCCCGACATGGAGGGCCGGCACAAGATCCTCCAGGTCCACGCCAAGGGCAAGCCGATGGCGCCGGGCACCGACCTGCTGTCCGTCGCGCGCCGCACCCCCGGGTTCTCCGGCGCCGACCTGGCGAACGTCCTGAACGAGGCCGCGCTGCTGACGGCCCGCGCGAACGCCAAGGTCATCGACGACGCCGCCGTGGACGAGGCCATCGACCGCGTGATGGCCGGCCCGCAGAAGCGCACCCGCCGCATGAGCGAGCAGGAGCTGAAGGTCACCGCGTACCACGAGGGCGGTCACGCGCTGGTGGCCGCGGCGCTGCCGAACACCGACCCGGTGACGAAGGTGACGATCCTGCCGCGCGGTCGCGCGCTGGGTTACACGATGGTCCTGCCGACCGAGGACAAGTACTCGACGTCGCGCAACGAGATCCTCGACCAGCTCGCGTACGCCCTCGGCGGCCGCGTCGCGGAGGAGCTCGTGTTCCACGACCCGACGACCGGGGCGAGCAACGACATCGAGAAGGCCACCGGGATGGCCCGCAAGATGGTCACCCAGTACGGCATGAGCGAGCGGATCGGCGCGATCAAGCTGGGCCAGGGGCAGGGCGAGGTCTTCCTCGGCCGCGACATGGGCCACGAGCGCGACTACTCCGAGGGCGTCGCCGGGATCGTCGACGAGGAGGTGCGCCGGCTCATCGAGGCCGCGCACGACGAGGCGTGGGAGATCCTCGTCGAGCACCGCCCCGTCCTGGACGCGCTCGTCGTCGCGCTGCTGGACAAGGAGACCCTGAACCAGGCCGAGCTGGCCGAGATCTTCGCGCCCGTCGTGAAGCGCCCGCAGCGCCCGGTGTGGTTGTCCTCCGAGCGCCGGCACGTCTCGGACATCCCGCCGGTGAAGGGCCCGGGCGAGGGTTCGCTCAACGGCCACGCCGGGGGTTTCCAGTCCCCGGTGAGCTTCGAGGACGGGACGAACGAGCAGCCGTGAGCACGACGGGGACGCCCGCCGCGGACGGTCGGGCGTTCGACCGGGTGCGGGCCGAGAACGCGGTCCGGGAGTTCCTCCTCGCCATCGGTGAGGACCCGGACCGCGAGGGCCTGCGGGACACCCCGGCCCGGGTCGCGAAGGCGGCCACCGAGCTGTTCTCCGGCCTGTGGCTGGAACCGGCCGACGTCCTGGTCACCGACTTCGGGCTGGAGCACGACGAGCTGGTGCTGGTGAAGGACATCGAGGTCCAGTCCACCTGCGAGCACCACCTGCTGCCGTTCCACGGCGTCGCGCACGTCGGGTACATCCCCGGCGAGCACGGTCGCGTCACGGGCCTGTCGAAGCTGGCCCGCCTGGTCGACGTGTACGCGCGCCGCCCGCAGCTGCAGGAACGGCTGACGACGCAGGTCGCCGACGCCCTCGTCGAGCACCTGCACCCGCGCGGCGTCATCGTCGTCGTGGAGGCCGAGCACTCCTGCATGACGTACCGCGGGGTCCGCAAACCCGGCGCGAAGACCGTGACCTCGGCCGTGCGGGGGGCGCTGCGCAACGCCGCCACCCGCGCCGAGGCGATGAGCCTGATCGTCGCGGGGCACCGGTGAACGACCTCCTGACGCCCGGCCCGACCCGGGTCGTGGGCGTCCTGAACGTCACCCCGGACTCCTTCTCCGACGGCGGCCGGCACACCGGCGACCCGGTGGCCCGCGGGGTGGCGCTGCACGCGGCGGGCGCCGCCCTCGTCGACGTCGGCGGGGAGTCCACCCGCCCCGGCGCGGCCCGGGTGGACGCGGCCGAGGAGCTGCGCCGGGTGCTGCCCGTCGTGGAGGGCCTGGTCGCGGCGGGGGTCCCGGTGAGCGTCGACACCATGCGCGCCGCGACGGCCCGCGCGGCCGTCGCCGCCGGCGCGGTCGTCGTGAACGACGTCTCCGGCGGGCTGGCCGACGAGGACATGGCGGCCACCGTCGCCGGGCTCGACTGCGTGTACGTCCTCAGCCACTGGCGGGGGTTCTCCGACGTCATGAACTCCCTCGCCACCTACGGGCACGTCGTGAGCGAGGTGCGGGCGGAGCTGTCCGCCCGGCTGGACGCGGTGACGTCGGCCGGGGTCGCGCGCGACCGGGTCGTCCTGGACCCGGGGCTGGGGTTCGCCAAGGCCGCCGAGCACGACTGGAAGCTGCTGGGGGACCTCGACCTCCTCGACCGGTTCGGCCTGCCGCTGCTGATCGGGGCCTCCCGCAAGCGGTTCCTGGGCGCGCTGCTCGCCGGGCCCGACGGGGTCGTCCCGCCGCCGGAGGCCCGCGACACCGCGACCGCGGTGGTCACGGCGCTGGCCGCCGAGCGCGGCGCGTGGGGGGTGCGCGTCCACGACGTCGCGTCCTCCGTGACCGCCGTCCGGGTGGTCGACGCGTGGCGCGGCGGACGGACCCCCGTCACGTCCCTGGGCATGGAGTCGGAGGCCTCGTGAGCTCCCTCGACGCCGCCGGTCCCGTCCTGGACGGCCACGGCCGGGTCCTGGACCGCATCGTCCTGCGCGGGCTGTCCGGCCGCGGGCGGCACGGCGTCCTGGACGCCGAGCGCGAGCTGGGGCAGGTCTTCACCCTCGACGTCGCCCTGCACCTGGACACCCGCGAGGCCGCCGCGGGCGACGACCTGGACGCGACCGTCCACTACGGCCTGCTCGCCCAGGACCTCGTCGCCGTCCTCGCCGGCGATCCCGTCGCCCTGCTGGAGACGCTCGCGCAGCGCCTCGCCGACGTGGCCCTGGCCGCGTCGCCGCGCGTGCGGGCCGTCGACGTGGTCGTGCACAAGCCGCAGGCCCCGGTCCCGGTGCCGTTCGACGACGTGGAGCTGGCGATCCGGAGGACCCGACCGTGACCCGAGCCGTCCTCGCCCTCGGCGCCAACCTCGGCCACCGCGCCGCCACGCTGCGCGCCGCCGTCGACGCCCTCGCCGCGACCGACGGCGTCACCGTCGAGGCGGTCTCGACGTTCGTGGAGTCCGCCCCCGTCGGCGCCGTGCCCGACCAGCCCGACTTCCTCAACGCCGTCGTCCTCGTGAGGACCACCCTCGGCCCGCACGAGCTGCTCGCCGCCGCGCACGCCGTGGAGACCGCCCTCGGCCTGGACCGCTCCACGAAGGTCCCCGACGGCCCGCGCCCCGTCGACGTCGACGTCATCACCCACGGCGACGCCGAGCTGGACGAGGACGGGCTCGTCCTGCCGCACCCGCGCGCCCACGAGCGCGCCTTCGTCCTCGGCCCGTGGCTGGAGCTGGACCCCGACGCCGAGCTGCCCGCCGGCCGCGTCGCCGACCTGCTCGCGGGGCTGGACCGGTGAGGCCGTCCCGCCCCGGTCTGCTCGTCGGGCTGGGGTTCCTGGCCGCGGTGCTGGCCTGGTCGGGGTTGCAGGTGTGGGTGTCCTCCGGCCGCGGCGAACCGGACCTGATGTGGCGCACGACCCTGACGATCGGCCTGCTCGCGGTCGCCGTGTTCGGCGTCGGCTGGCCCGTCAAGCAGTGGGTGGACGGGGACAAGGCCCGCCGCATCGACGCCCTGCGCGCGGCCCGCACCGCGGCGCTGGCCAAGGCCGCGTCGGTGGCCGGGGCCCTGCTCGTCGGGGTGTTCCTGGGCTGGGGCGTGCACTACCTGCCGACGCTGGACATCGCGGCCCGCCGCGGCGAGCTGTACGTGGCCGCCGCCGACGTGCTCGTCTCGGTGCTGCTGCTCGTCGCCGGCCTGCTCGTGGAGCGGTGGTGCCGCGTGCCCGCCGACGACGACGACCGGGGAGCGCGCGCGTGAAGCTGTCCACCCGCGCCGCGACGACGGAACCGTTCCACGCCCTCGCGTTCGGCCAGCAGGCCGCGGCGCTGGAGGCGCAGGGGCACCACGTCGTGCGGCTGAGCATCGGCGAACCCGACGTCGGTGCCCCGCCGGACGTCCTGGAGGCCATGCGCGCCGTCATGGACGGCCGCCCGCTGCCGTACACCCCGGCGCTGGGGCTGCCGCAGCTGCGCGCCGCGATCGCCGCCGACTACCGCGCCCGGCACGGCGTCGACGTCGACCCGGCCCGCATCGCGATCACGTCCGGGGCGTCCGCGGCGCTGCTGCTGGTGCTGGCCGCGACCGTCGACCCCGGCGACGACGTCCTGCTCGCCGACCCGTCCTACCCGTGCAACCGGCAGCTGGTCTCGACCTTCGGCGGCCGCGCCCTCACCCTGCCCACCGGCCCGGACCAGCGGTACCAGCTGAGCGTCGGTGCCCTGCGGGACGCCTGGACCGACCGCACGAGCGCCGTCATGGTCGCGTCGCCGTCCAACCCCACCGGCACGTCCGTGCCCGCCGCCGAGCTCGCCGCGATCTGCGCGGAGGCGGCCCGCCGCGACGCCTGGCGCATCGTCGACGAGATCTACCTCGACCTGGCCGACCCGGCCCCCGACGGGACCGCGGCCCGGACGGTGCTGACCGCCGACCCGGACGCCGTCGTCGTGGGCAGCTTCTCGAAGTTCTTCGGGATGACGGGCTGGCGGCTGGGCTGGGCGGTCCTGCCGCACGAGCTCGTCGCGCCGGTGGAACGGCTGGCGCAGAACTACTTCATCGCCGCCTCCACCCCCGTCCAGCACGCCGCGCTGGCCTGCTTCACCCCGGCGTCGCTGGCGCTGTGCGAGGAGCGCCGCGTCGAGTTCACCCGCCGCCGCCGGCTGGTCCTGGACGGCCTGGCCGGCCTCGGCCTGCCCGTGCCCGTCGAGCCCGACGGCGCGTTCTACGTGTACGTCGACGTCAGCGGGACGGGCCTGGACGCGTGGGAGTTCTGCGCCCGCGCCCTCGCCGGTCACCACGTCGCCCTCACCCCCGGCCGCGACTTCTCCGACGCCACCGCCGCGACCCACGTCCGGCTGTCGTACGCGGCGTCCCCGGCGGAGCTGACCGAGGGGCTGCGCCGCATCGGCGCGCTGCTGGCCGAGGTGGCCGCCGGTCGCCCCTAGGGTGTCCTGCGGCGGGGCCCGCCCCGCCGCTGCCCGCCCACGTCGACCCGTTGGAGTGCGCCCGGTGCGTGCCACGCCGTCCCGGCGCCCGTCAAGGAGACCCCCCGTCGTGCCGAGGCATGGAGCGTGAGCCTCCCGACCCCGGCCCCGTCCGTGCGCCGCGTCCTCACGCTCGTGCTGGGGGTGGGGCTGCTCGTCGCGGCCGCCGCCCTGCTGCACCGGACGTTCCGCCACCACCCGTGGCACCAGCTGGGCGACGACCTGCTCGCCCTGGGCCCGGTGACCGTGGCCGCCGCCGTCGCCGCGACCGCCTGCTCGTACCTGGCGATGACCGGCTACGACGCGATGGCGCTGCGGCACGTCGGGCACCGGCTGCCGTACCGGCGGTACGGGTTCGCCTCGTTCGTCGCGACCGCGTTCGGCAACAACCTGGGCGCCTCGGCCGTGGTGGGGGCCGCGCTGCGGGCCCGCGCGTACGCCACCTGGAAGGTCCCCGGCGCCACCATCGCGCGCATCATCGGCTTCAACCTCCTCACCCTGGCCCTCGGCGCCGCGGTCCTGGCCGGCGGCGGGATGCTGCACGACCCGGCCGGGGTCGGCCGGGCCCTGCGCCTGCCCCCGCCGGTGACCCTCGCCCTCGGCGCCGCGCTGCTGGCCGCCGTCGTCGCCTACCTCGGCTGGGCCGTCGTGACCCGGCGGCCGATCGGCTGGCGGCAGCGGCGGCTCGTCCCGCCCGCACCGCGCCTGGCGGTGGCGCAGGTCGTGCTGTCCACCGTGGAGTGGCTGACGATGGCCGCGGTCCTGTTCGTCCTGCTGCCCGCCGACGCCCGCCCAGGGTTCCTGGCCTTCGCCGTCGCCTTCGCGGTGGCGACGATCGCCGGTCTGGTCAGCAACGTGCCCGGCGGCCTCGGCGTCTTCGAGTCGACCCTGGTCGTGCTGCTGGGGGCGACGACCTCGCCCGCGGACCTGGCCGTCGCCCTCGTCGCGTACCGGCTCGTCTACTACGTCGTCCCCCTGCTGCTGGCCGCGGTGCTCCTGGCCGTCCACGAGGTGCGGCAGCTGCCGCTGCCCCCGCTGCGCCGGCCCGCCCTGCGCCGGCCCACCCTGGACGCCCCGTTCGGCCTGGCCCTCGTCGTCGCCGCCGCCGGCGTGTTCATGCTCGTCGTCGGCGACCTGCCCTGCCCCGCCGAGCTGGACCTGTCCGGCGTCACCACCAGCCTCGCCGGGCTGGCCGCGCTGCTCGCCGCCCGCGGTCTGCGCCGCCGCCTGAAGGGGGCGTGGGCGGCGACGCTCGCGCTGCTGACCGGGGTCACGGTGGTCTCCGCCGGGCACGGCGACGTCGCGCTGCCGGTGGTGACGGCCTGCCTGGCCGGGCTGCTGGTCGCGACCCGCTCGGTGTTCTACCGCGGGGCGTTCCTCTGCCGCCGCCAGACCCTCCTGGTGCCGGTCGTGGCGGTCGTCCTCGTCGCCGGTGCGGTGTGGTGGCAGGAGTCGAGCCGGTTCACGCCGGTCGACGCGCCCCTGCTGACGGCGCCGTTCGCCGGTGGCGCCTCGGCGGCCGACCGGGTCGCGATGGCCGCCGGGATCCTCGGCGTGTTCCTCGGCGTCCGCTGGATCTCGCGGGCGACGACGGTGCGCCACGGCGTCGCGGACCCCGAGGAGCTGGACCGCGCCGGCGACATCGTCGCCCGCAACGGGCGCTGCCTGTCGCAGCTGGCGTTCACGGGGGACAAGCGGTTCTGGTTCAGCCCCGGCGGCGAGGCGTTCCTCATGTACCAGGTCTCCGGGCGCAGCTGGATCGTCATGGGCGACCCGGTCGGGAACCCCGCCGACTTCCGCGACCTCGTCGCCGACTTCCTCGCCGAGGTCGACCGGCACGACGGCCGGCCGGTGTTCTACAACGTGCGCGCCGACCACGCCGACCTGTACCGCGAGTCCGGGCTCAGCCTGGCCAAGCTGGGTGAGGAGGCCGTGCTGCCGCTGGCGGACTTCTCCTTCGCGGGCAAGGCCAAGACGAACCTGCGCAACTGCCGCAACAAGTCGCAGAAGCTGGGGATGTCCGTCGAGTTCGTCGCCCCGCAGGACGTCGAACCGCTGCTGCCCGAGCTGCGGGTGGTCTCCGAGGCGTGGCTGGGGCACCGCAACGGCAAGGAGAAGCGGTTCTCCCTCGGCGCCTTCGACGAGGAGTACGTCGCGCGGTTCCCGCTGGTCGTGGTGCGCCAGGAGGGGCGGGTCATCGCGTTCGCGACGCTGTGGATCGGCGCCGACGACGGCGAGGTGCAGGTCGACCTGATGCGCCGGCTGCCCGACGGTCCGCGCACCGTCATGACGTACCTGTTCGTCGAGTGCATCGCGTGGGCCCAGGAGAACGGCTTCACGGCGTTCAGCCTGGGCATGGCGCCGCTGGCGGGGCTGCGCACCGACGAGTCGGCGTCGATGTGGGACCGCATCGGGCACCTGCTGTGGACCCACGGCGAGCAGTTCTACAACTTCAAGGGCCTGCGGGAGTTCAAGCAGGGTTTCCTGCCGCAGTGGCGGACCTGCTACGTCGCCGCGCCCGGCGGGCCGGACCTGCCGAACGCGATGGTCGACGTGGTCACCCTCGTCGGCGGCGGCCTGCGGGGCGTCCTGCGCGGCTGAACCCCGCGCGCCGGCTCAGGACGGCCACGCGAGGTCGGCGATCACGGGGGAGTGGGTGCTGCCCCCCGGGGCGCCCTCGCGGGTCGCGACGGGTTCGAGCCCGGCGACCAGCACCACGTCGACGCGGGCGAAACCCGGTGACCGCCCGCGGGTCAGGCCGGGGCGGGTGCCCACGGCGCGGTGCACGTCGACGAGCCCGTGCGAGCGCAGTTCCCGCAGGGGCTCGTTGAGCTCGGCGGAGTTCAGGTCCCCGGCCACGACGACCGCCTCCCCGGCCGCGCGGCGCTCGGAGGCGAGGTCGGCGAACCGCCGGGCCTCCTCGACGCGGACGCGGGCGGCGTTCGCGGTGTCGCCCGCGGGGCTGTGCCTCGCCGCCGACGGGGAGCAGAACAGGCACGGCGAGGCCAGGTGCACCGAGACGACCGCGAGGCGGCGGCCGTCGACGTCGAGGGTCACGACCTCCGCGGGCCGGGCCCCCTCGGGCAGGCCGGTCACGGTGTCGACGGACACGATCGGGTGCTTGGACCAGACGGCGTCGCCGTCGCCCTGGGTGCTGGCCGGGGTGTAGCTGCGGTACGGGTAGAGGCCGCCGAACCGCTCGTCGTACGCGGCGCGGGACGACTTCGCGATCTCCTGCAGTGCCAGCACGTCGGGTTCCCGGTCGCGGACCAGCGCGGCCAGCCCGTCGACGCCCTGCCAGGCGGAGGTGTTGAACGTGGCGACCCGCAGGTCCGGTGCCGCCTCGACGGGCGAGAACCGGTTCACGACGTACGGGCCGGCCATCGCCCCGGCGGCGACGGCGGGTGCGGTCACGGCGGCCAGGGTGCGCCGGGAACCGGCCGCCGCGGCGAGCGGCACGAGCAGGAGGGCCGGGGCCAGCCACCACGCGGCGAACAACCCCAGGACGTAGCTGACGACGTTCCCGTCGGAGAACACCAGGACGACGGCGAGGGCGAGGGTCGCGCAGACCCCGTACGAGACGGCGAGGGCGCGGAGGGTGCGGCGCCACGTCGGGCGCCGTTCAGGCGTCGGTGGCACGCGGTCATCTTGCTACACCGCCGCGGAGGTGAGGGCGGGGGTGGGCACGGCCCGCGGGACCGAGCGCAGCGCGTAGAGCTCCTCGAACCGGGCCAGCGTCCCGCGCTCGTCGTGCTCGGAGGCGATCTCGACGCTGCGCGCGGCCATCCGGGCGTGCAGCCCGCCGCCGTCGGCCCGGTCGCCCAGGACGAGGGCGAGCCGGGCGGCGAGCACCCCCGGCTGGGCGTGCGGGAAGAGGAAACCGTTGTCGCCGTCGCGCACCAGGTGCGGCAGCGCGCAGGCGTCGACGCCGAGCACCGGCAGCCCCGAGGCCATGGCCTCCAGCACGACGAGCGACTGCAGCTCGGCCGTCCCGGCGTTGGCGAACACGTCGCAGGCCAGGTACGCGGCGGGCAGGTCCTCCTCGGGGACGAAACCGGTCGAGACGACGCGGTCGGCGACGCCGAGCTCGGCGGCCCGTTCCAGCAGCTTCGGCCGCAGGGCGCCGTCGCCGACGAGCAGCAGCTGCGCGTCGAGGTCGGGGCGGACGGTGCGGACCAGCGCGAGGGCCTCGACGAGCTCGCCGACGTTCTTCTCCGGCGCCAGCCGGCCGACGTACCCGACGGTGGGGCGGTCGGGGACGCCGTAGCGCTGCCGGAAACCCCGCCGGAGCTCGCCGGTGGGGTCGGGGGCGAACCGCCGCAGGTCCATGCCGCAGGAGATCGGCAGCACGGGGCCGGGGATCCCGGCGCGTTCGGCGAGCGCCGCCGCGTACGGGGTGGGGGCGGTGACGACGTCGGCGCGGGTGAACACCGACGCGGCGTCGGCCCAGGCCCACTCGTGCAGCCTGCGCTGCACGGCCTTCCCCAGCGGGACGTGGTGGGTGAGGTTCTCGGGCATGAAGTGGTTGGTGGCGACGACGGGGACGCCGAGCCGGTTGGCGGCGGTGACGAGGGCGCGGCCGACGAGGAAGTGGCTCTGGACGTGCACGACGTCGGGGCGCACGGCGCGCAGGACGCGGGTGGCGGCGCGGACGAGCCCGACGGGCGGGCAGAACCGCAGCCCGGTCCCGCCGACGCCGACGGGGACGGCGGGCAGGCGGTGCTCGGTGACGCCGGTCCGGACGCGCTCGGTGGTGGCGCGCAGCCCGCGGGCGGGGGCGACGACGTGGACCTCGTGGCGCGCGCTGAGCCCGGCGGCGAGCCGCTGGGCGAAGGTGGAGGCCCCGTTGACGTCGGGGGCGTAGGTGTCGGCTCCGATGAGGATTCGCATGGGGAGATCGAACCGCCGGGAGGGGTTCGGGGGCATCGGACCGGGGGACCGTTCGGGACGGGACGTCGGGGTCACGCGTCGTACCTCCGGGGTAGGGGTCGTCCTCCCACCCTCCCGAACGGTCCTGCGCCGCGGGGCGTCGCGGACGTTACGTGTTGCCGACGCCCCGGCGAAGAGCGGTGTGCACGACGTCGGCGGTGAGCGCCCCGACGTACCCGCCGCGCTCGTCGAGGACGGGCAGCAGCGGGGCGTCCTGGGCCAGCAGCGCGGAGAACGCGGTGCGCAGGTCGGCGCGGTCGGGCACGGTGGCGGTGAAGGGGCGGACGACGTCGCGCACGCGCCCGTCGCGGGAGCGGGCGGCCTCGCGCAGCCGGCCGCGCGGCACCCAGCCGGCGACCTGCCCGCGGTCGAGGACGACGGCCACGTCCCCGCGGTCGACGTCGAGGGCGGTGGCGGCGTACGCGGCGCCGTCCTCGGGGGCCAGGACGAGGGGTTTGGCGAGGTCCTCGGCGCGGACGGGGGTGACGGCGAGGCGGCGCAGCCCCCGGTCGGAGCCGACGAACTCGACGACGAACTCCGAGGCGGGCGCGGACAGCAGGGTCTGCGGGTCGGCGAGCTGCTCCAGGACGCCGCCGCCGGAGAACACCGCGATGCGGTCGGCGATGCGCACGGCCTCGTCGAGGTCGTGGGTGACGAACAGGACGGTCTTGCGCAGGTCGGTCTGGATGCGGCGGAACTCGTTCTGGAGGCGGTCGCGGACGACGGGGTCGACGGCGCCGAAGGGTTCGTCCATGAGCAGGACGGGCGGGTCGGCGGCCAGGGCGCGGGCGACGCCGACGCGCTGCTGCTGGCCGCCGGACAGCTGGGCGGGGTACCGGTCGCCGTAGGTGGCGGGGTCGAGGCCGACGAGGTCGAGGAGGGTGTCGACGCGGCGGGCCTGCGCGGCGGGGTCCCAGCCCAGCAGGCGGGGGACGGTGGCGACGTTGCGGCGGATCGTGCGGTGCGGCAGCAGCCCGCCGGCCTGGATGACGTACCCGATGCCGCGGCGCAGGGTGACGGCGTCGACGTGGGTGGTGTCGCGGCCGTCGACGACGATGCGGCCCCCGGAGGGTTCGACGAGCCGGTTGACCATGCGCAGGATCGTGGACTTGCCGCAGCCGGAGGGGCCGACGAGGGCGACGAGCTCGCCGCGGCGCACCGAGAACGTGAGGTCGGTGACGGCGGGGGAGTGGTGGCGGCCGTAGCGCTTGACGACGTTCTCGAACCGGATGACGTCGTCGACGCCGGTGTCCAGCTCCTCACTGTCGGTGATCACCGCATCAGCCTCCCCGACGGTCCCGGGGGTCGGCAACGTGAGACGTTCGGGGGACGGTGCCCCGGGCACCCTTCTGGGAGGGTGGGGCCATGGCCGAGGTGAACCCCCTCCCGCAGGCGATCGTCGACGAGCCGTTCGCGCCCGGCGACGTCGTCTGGCAGCGCATCGACCCGAAGTGGGCGACGGCGCAGCGGCTCGTGGGCGGGATCGTCTTCGGCGTGGTCGCCCTCGTGCTGGCCGTGCCGGCGGTCCTGCTGACGCCGTGGATCTGGCTGGGGTTCGCGCTGGTGGTCCCGCTGTGGCTGTGGGACTTCCTGTGGGCCCCGCGGCGGCTGCGGGCGTGGGGGTACGCCGAGCGCGACGACGACCTGCTGGTCGTCAAAGGCATCGTGTTCCGCTCGCTGGTCGTCGTGCCGTACGGCCGGCTGCAGTACGTCGACGTCGAGGCCGGGCCGGTGGACCGGAAGTTCGGGCTGGCGAAGGTGCAGCTGCACACGGCGTCGTCGGACTCCGACGCGGCGATCCCCGGCCTGCCGCCGGAGGAGGCCGCCCGGCTGCGCGACCGGCTCGCCGCGCGCGGCCAGGCCCGGCTGGCGGGGCTGTGAGCGGGCCCGCGGACGAGCCGGCCGTCGAGGTCGTCCCCGACGAGGTCGCCGTCCGGCTCGACGCCCCCACCCGCGCGGTCCTGGCCGACCCGGGCTGGCGGAAGCTGCACCCGGCCACGCCGGTGCTGCGGGCGTGGAAGGTCGTGGCCGCGGTCCTGGCGGTCGTGGTGGGGCAGAACGTCGACGACGTCCTGCGCCTGGACCTGCCCGGCTGGGTCCTGACCCTGTCGATCCTGGGCGGCCTGCTGGGGCTGGCCGTGGTCGGCGCCGTCTACTCCGCGCTGGCGTGGCGGCGGACCCGCTACCGCATCGACGCCGAGGCGGTGCACGTCGAGCACGGGATCGTCTGGCGCCAGCAGCGCCGCGCGCAGCTGGACCGGCTGCAGGCCGTCGACGTCGTCCGGCCGCTGCTGGGCCGGTTGTTCGGCCTCGCCGAGCTGCGGCTGGAGGTCGCCGGCGGGTCCGGCAGCAAGGTGTCGCTGGCGTACCTGAAGGAGGAGGAGGCCCAGCGCGTGCGGAACGCGCTGCTGGCGGCGGCGGCCGGGGTGGCGGTCGCCGAGGGCGAGGAGGCCCCCGAGGCCCCGCAGCGCGAGGTCGTGGAGGTCCCGGCGACCCGACTGATCGCCTCGACGCTGAAGTCCGGGCTGACGATCTGGATGGTCGTGGGGCTGATCGGCGTCGGCGTCGGCTGCTGGTTCGCCAAGAGCTTCACGCCGCTGTTCGCCTCCGGGGCGGGGATCCTCGGTCTGGTCTCGGCGGTGTGGTCGCGGTTCAACACGGGGTTCAACTTCACGGTGGCCGACTCCCCGGACGGGCTGCGGATGACGCACGGGCTGCTGGAGCAGCGGTCCCAGACCGTCCCGCCCGGCCGCGTGCAGGCGCTGCGGATCACCCAGCCGCTGCTGTGGCGGCGGTCCGGGTGGTGGCGGGTCGAGGTCAACGTCGCCGGGTACTCCTCCGACAGCGGGAACGCCTCGGAGCAGAGCACGACGCTGCTGCCGGTCGGGACGCTCGACGAGCTCGGCCACGTGCTGGGGATCGTGCTGCCGCAGCTGGGGACGGCGCAGGAGTCCCCGCTGGACGTCGTGCGCGCCGGGCTCACCGGCTCGGGCACCGACGGCGGCTTCACCCCGGTCCCGCGGCAGGCCCGCTGGCTGGACTGGATCAGCTGGCGGCGCCGCGGGTACCTCGTCACCGAGCACGCGTTCCTGTCCCGCAACGGGCGCGTCGTGCGGGGGCTGGACGTCGTCCCGCACGCGCGCACGCAGAGCCTGGGGCTGACGCAGGGACCGCTGCAGCGCCGGCTGGGCCTGGCGTCCGTGCGGCTGCACTCCACCCCCGGCAAGGTCACCCCCCGCGTGGACCACCTCGCCGAGGCCGTCGCGGCGCGGCTGCTGCGGGAGCAGACCGGCCGGGCCCGCACCGCGCGCGCCGGGTCCGGCCCCGAGCGGTGGATGACGCGCTGAGGGTCAGTCGGCGCTGACCCGGCCGGCGAGGCGGCCGTGCAGCGCGGCGGTGGCGGGGTTCATGCCGGTGATGACGGCTTCCTTGCCGTGCTCGGCGTACTTGCGGCTCACCGCGTCGAGGGCGGCGATGGAACTGGCGTCCCACACGTGCGCGTCGCTGAAGTCGATCGTCACGCGGGTGGGGTCCCCGGCGTAGTCGAACTGCGTGACGAGGTCCCCGGAGGAGGCGAAGAACACCTGGCCGTGCACCGTGTAGGAGCCGTCCTCGCCGCGGACCTCCACGAGGTGCGCGACGCGGCGGGCGAACAGCACGCACGCCAGCAGGGTCCCGCCGAGCACGCCGTAGGCCAGGTTGTGGGTCAGCAGCACGATGACGACGGTGACGAGCATGACGCTGGTCTCGCTGCGCGGCATGGCCTTCAGCGTCGACGGGCGGACGCTGTGCCAGTCGAAGGCGCCGTAGCAGACGAGGAACATCACCGCGACGAGCGCGGCCATCGGGATCTGCGCGACGACGTCGCCGAACACCACGACCAGCACCAGCAGGAAGGTCCCGGCCAGGAACGTCGACAGCCGGGTGCGGGCCCCGGAGACCTTCACGTTGATCATGGTCTGGCCGATGACGGCGCAGCCGCCCATCCCGCCGAACAGGCCGGTGACGATCTGCGCGGTGCCCTGGCCGACGCACTCGCGGGTCTTGTTCGAGCCGGTGTCGGTGAGCTCGTCGATGAGCTGGGCGGTCATGAGGGACTCCATGAGCCCGACGAGCGCGACGCCGACGGAGAACGGCGCGATGGTCCGCAGCGTGTCCAGGGTCAGGGGGACGTCGGGCAGCCCGAGCACCGGCAGCGTCCGGGGCAGCGCCCCGTCGTCGCCGACGGTGTGGACGTCGACGTGCAGGACGACGGTGAGGACCGTCAGCAGCGCGACGGTGATCAGGGGGGCCGGGACGGACTTCACGAAGCGCGGCACCACGACGAGCAGCGCCAGGCCGGCGACGAGGACGGCGTACCCGGCCGGGCCGGCGCCGCGCAGGTTCGGCAGCTGGGCCAGGAAGATCGAGATGGCGAGCGCGTTGACGAAGCCGGTGGTGACGCTGCGCGGGACGAAGCGCATGAGCCGGGCCACGCCGAGGAGCCCGAGCGCGATCTGCAGCACGCCCGCGAGCAGGATCGCCGCGATGAGGTACCCGACGCCGTGGCTGTGCGACAGCGGGGCGACGACGAGCGCGACGGCCCCGGTGGCGGCGGAGATCATGGCGGGCCGGCCCCCGACGAACGCCGTCGTGACGGCCATGACGAACGAGGAGATGAGCCCGACGCGCGGGTCGACGCCGGCGACGATCGAGAAGGAGATGGCCTCGGGGACGAGGGCGAGCGCGACGACGAGGCCGGCGAGGACCTCGGTGCGCAGCGTGCGGATCGAGCGCAGCCACTCCGGCGGGCGCAGGGCAGCACGCGTCACGGGGAGGGCGGAGGGCACGGCGGAACTCTAACCCTGCGTCAGGGTCTGCCGTGCCACCGCCCGCCCGCGCGGACGCGGGGCGTCACCCGATCAGCGCGCCCGCCCCCCGCCGCGGAACCGGGCCACCGCGTCGGTGAGCTTCTTGCGGGTGGCGGGGTCCTTCGCGGCCCGCTGCACCTGCTGGCTCAGCTGTCGTCCCTGCGGCGACTTCAGGAAAGCGCCCACCTTGCCCACCAGTCCTGCCACGTGCTCCTCCTCGGGTCGTCCCTGTCCGTCGTGGAGTCCAACGGTGCAGCCCCCGGGCGGGTTTCGCTACTTGCGCAGGACGACGGCGACGTCGGTGACCGCGAACAGGAACGTCCCGGCGCGCGCCGCGCGGCGCAGCCCCTCCACCCAGCCCGCGGCGCGGCCGGCGAGGTCGGGGTCGTCGCCGGCGGCGGCGAGGATGCCGGTGGCGACCTTCCAGGCCACCGACCCCTCGTCGAACCGGCGGTGGGGGTCGGCCCAGGAGTGCACGGACTCGACGGTGAAGGGGCTGGCGGCGGCGTGCCGCAGCAGCTTGCGGCCCGCGAAGCCGTCGGTGCGGGCGCCGCGGGCGGGCACGTGGGCGACGAAGCGGTCCAGCAGCTCGCGGGTCAGGTCGTCGTCGTCGCTGGTGAACAGCGCGGTGTCCCAGTCGGAGTGGGCCAGGACGGCCGTCCCGCCGGGGCGCAGGACCCGGTGGACCTCGTGCAGGTGGGCGCCGACGTCGGCGAGGTGCTCGACGGCGTTGAGGGTGACGGCGGCGTCGACGCTGCCGTCGTCCAGGGGCAGGTGGTCGAGCTCGGCGATGTGGGCGCGCACCCGCGGGTCGAGCAGCAGGTCGTCGTCGAGGGTGGAGCCGACGTCGACGGCGTGGACCAGGCGCGGGCCGGCGGCCAGCAGGGCGCGGGTGGTGCGGCCCTGCCCGCAGGCGAGGTCGAGGGCGACCGACTCCGGGGCGATCGCGGCGAGCTCGGCGACGTTCTCGAATCGGCCCACGCCGGAAGCCTACGATCACGGGCCGCGTCCGCGTCCCGGAACGGGATCCGCACCCCTCTTCGTCACCACCGGTACCGGCTCTGGAGCTGACCGTGACAGCCGTCCGCCACCTGGTCGAAGATTCGGTGAAGGGCCACTCTCACGTCGCGTCAAAGTGTCGCGGTCTCACCTACAGTCTCAGCAGCACCGACCAGTGGGTGCTCGCATGGCCGGGGGGCGGTGCGGTCGACGGTGACGGGGGTCCGGCTGCGCCGACGACCCCTGTCCGAGGGGGAAGGCGGAGTCGCGAAGTGGTGGACACGACACACCGGGAGAGCCCCGCGACCGGTGGCCCGCAGGGCCCCCGCACGCACGGACGGCGCAAGGTCATCGGAGCCGGGATCGGCGTCCTGGCCGTCGCCGCCGCGGGCGGTGGTGTCTGGTGGGCCACCCGGGACGACGACGACCCCGCCGTGCAGGCCCCGGCCCAGGAGTGGACGCCCAGGACGCACGTCCCCGCCGCCGACCTCGACACCAAGTGGGTCGGCGTCCAGACGCACACCGTCTCGGTGGCGGACGCGTTCGAGGAGTACCTCGGGCGGCCGCTGGACTGCGTCGTCGTCTTCGGGTCCGAGGCGGACTGGGCGGCCATCGAGGGGCCGTGGTTCGCGATCGACGCCCCCGAGGGCCAGGACTGGTCGCAGTGGGTGCGCGACGACCCGGACAACCGCACCCTGGTGGTGTCCACCGCCATGGTGCCCAAGGACCCGCCGTCGGACTGGCGCGAGCGCGGGGCCGCCGGCGAGTACGACGCGCACTGGGAGAAGTTCGGCCGGAACCTCGTCGACGTCGGTCTGGGCTCCTCCATCCTCCGGATCGGCTGGGAGCTCAACGGCAAGTGGTACGAGACCCACTACATCGGCGAGGACGAGGAGCAGCGCGAGCAGTGGAAGGAGTACTTCCGCCGCATCGTGAAGGCCGTCGAGGTCCCCGGGTCGAGCTTCGAGATCGACTTCAACATCGCCGAGGGTCCCCAGAACTCGGTGTCCATCGACGAGATGTACCCCGGTGACGACTACGTCGACATCATCGGCATCGACGTCTACGACTCCTACATCTCGCCCATCGACCCCACCGCCCGCTGGCAGGCCAAGGACGAGAAGGTCAACAGCATCTCGGCCGTCGTCGACTTCGCTAACGCGCGCGACAAGCCGGTCAGCTTCCCGGAGTGGGCGATGGTCGCCGAGGGCGACACGCAGGGCGGTGGTGACAGCCCCGAGTTCATCGACCAGATGGCCGACGTCATGGCCTCCGCCAACGTCCGCTACCAGGCCTACTTCAACACCGCCGGCGGCGGCGTCGGGATGACCCTGGCCGACGCCCCCGAGGGGTCGGCGGCCTTCGTCCGGCGCTTCGGCGCTTCGGGTGACGTGGTCCCGTCCTCGTCGTGAGGCGCGGTAACGTCGGGTGGGCGCCGGGCCGGGTCGGCGGATCGAGGGGGGAACACGGGTGGGTCTGCTCGCCAGGGTGCGCAGCGCGGGCGTGAGCCGGGGCGTGTGGAACGTCGGCGACCAGCTGATCTCCAGCGGCAGCAACTTCCTCATCCAGATCGTCATCGCCCGGTCGGTCAGCGAGGACGACTTCGGCACCTTCGCCATCGTCTTCTCGATCTTCTCCGTGGCGACCGGTTTCTTCCGCGCGCTGTCGACCTCGCCGGTCGGGATGCGGTACGCCGGGGCCGACGACCGCGAGTTCGCCCGGGTCACCGCCGGGGCGGCCGGGGCGACCCTCGTCGGCAGCCTGCTGCTGGGGCTGGCGCTGGTCCTGCTGGGGCTCCTCGCACCGTTCTCCACGGTCCTGTCGCACTCCCTCGTCGCCCTGGGGCTCATCGTCCCCGGCCTGCTCATGCAGGACGCGTGGCGCCAGCTCCTCTTCGCGCGCCTGCGGCCCGCCGCGGCCTGCGTGCTCGACGGCGCCTGGTGCGTCCTGCAGTTCGTGGCCGTCCTGATCCTGTTCACCGGCGGCGTCACCTCCGTGCCGGCGTACGTGGTTGCCTGGGGGGCCACGGCGCTGGCCGCGTCGTTCGTGGGCCTGGGCGCCATGCGCACGCTGCCGAGCCCGCGCGGCGCCGTCCGCTGGGTCCGCGAGCAGTTCTCGCTCACCCGGTACCTCGTGCCCGAGTACGTGCTGCTGCAGTCCGGCGCCCAGCTCGCGGTCTTCGTCGTCGCCGGCGTCGCCGGCACGGTCGCCGCCGGCGCCCTGCGGGGAGCGAACATGCTGACCGTCCCGGCGACGATCCTGTCGACCGGTCTCATGACGTTCGCGATCCCCGAGCTCACCCGCCGCCGGGACCGGATGTCCCCGCGGTCGTGGAAGCTCGCGGCCTCCGGCATCTCCGGGCTCATCGTCGTGACCGGCGTCGTGTGGGGTTCCCTCTTCCTGCTGCTGCCCGACGGCGTGGGCCAGGCCCTGCTCGGCGACTCGTGGGCCGGGACGAAGGACGTCCTGATCCCGATCATCGTGGGGCAGGCGGGCTCGGCCCTGTCCGTCGGCCCGGCCGCCGTCCTGTACGCCAACGAGGGCGCGAAGGTCACCATCCGGCTGCACACCGTCTACGCGGTCCTGCTCATCGGGCTGTCGACGGCGGGGGCGGTCGGCTGGGGTGCCGTCGGCACCGCCTGGGGCATGGCCGGCGCCTTCTGGCTGACGGCGCCGTGGTGGTACGTCTCGATGGTCCGGCACCTGCGCCGCCCGGTGGCCCCGCCGCCCACGAGCGTCGAACCCACCCCCATCGGCTGAGGCGCCGCGGTCCCCGCAGGCGTCGTCGCCCCGCGCGCCGGGCTTCGAACCCCCGGTCCGCGGGGCGCTCTCCGTGCGCGGGGTGCTCCCTGCGCGGGGCGTCCCCCACCCCGGGACGGGGGTCCCACGACCCCGCTTCGATCCCGCGCGGGAGAACCGTCCGCCCGGGCGGGAACGTCCCCGGCAGAGCGCCCCCTGGACACGACGAACGCCGGCCGTCCCCGAGGACGGCCGGCGTTCGTCGTGCACCCCGCGGGCGGTCAGCCCAGCAACCCGTTCGGGGAGGCCGGGCGAATCGTGACGGAGGCCGGTGCCGCCGACGGGCTGACGCCCGCGTCCACCACCTCCGCGGCGGGTTCGGAGCGCCGTGACCCCAGCGCCTTCTCGTAGGGGTACCCGATGAACAGCGAGACCAGCGGGAGCATCAGGTACAGCACCTGCGGCTGCAGGAGCGACCCGGTGAGGAACGCGTTGGCGAACACCCCGGCCCACGCCAGCGTCGGGGCCGGAGCCCGTCGCACCAGGGCGAGGCCGACGAAGACGCAGAAGAGGACGGAGGCCGGAACCCCGTACTCGAGGACGACCTTGGCCAGGCCCGAGAAGTTGATGGGCAACCCGGTCGCCCGGAAGATCTGGTCGGCCAGCGCGTCGGCGCGGCCGGCGCCGTCGCCGGTGAGGACCGACAACGGGTCCTCCCCCCACGTCTCGAGGATCCGCTGGTAGGGCTGCACGAAGCGCAGGCTGCCGCTGGAATTGGTGTTCGAGGTCTCGTCCGCGCGTTCGGCGATGATCGAGCCGAACGGCGTCGCCAGCGCGACGGGGACGGCGACGACGACGGCGACCACGATGCGGGCCGTCCAGCGCCCACCGCGGCGCAGGGCCAGCAGCAGCACCCCGAAGGCCGCGAACAGCAACCCCGTCCCGGAGATGGTGCAGACGAGGGCCACGCCGAGGAGCAGGACCCGCCACCAGCTCGCGCGGCGCACCAGGACCGACAGCAGCGCCATCGCCAGGAACTGCGCGTAGATCGACGGTTCCAGGAAGACGAAGCCGTTCGCCTTGATGATCGGCGAGCCGTACTCGATCGGGTAGCTCGTGTTGTACCCCGTGAACAGGAACGTCTCCGGGACGTTCTGCAGCACCACGTCGACGTACGTCCACAGGCCCAGGGCCTGCGAGACCGTCTGCGCCACACCGATCCCCGCGAGGACGAGCATGATGGCCTCGTAGCGCCGGAGCACCCGTTCGTAGAGGTGCTGGCGCGATGCGTGCAGGCGGAAGGCGAAGGCGACCCAGATGACGGGCAGGTACACCAGCGAGGTGATGCCCCCGTACCCGGTCTGGAAGAGGACGATCCCGGCGCACAGGAAGCACGCGGCCATCGCGAGCACGAAGATGCGCGTCGCGCCGCGGTTCTCGACGACGTCACCGTGGTAGAGCAGGTAACCCAGCCCCCCGAGGGCGACCAGGACGCTGAGGGACAACTGGGTACCGCCGACCGGGAGGCCGAACCTCTGCAGGGCGGTGATCGACACCAGGAGCGCGGTGATGACGGTCAGCACGCGGCGGTCGGCGACCGTCCGCGGGGACCGCGGCCCGTCGGGGGTCCTGCCGGGCGACGGGTCCGGTCCTGATCCTGCGGACGAGTACGTCAGAGCCACGCGGGTCCCCCCGGATCCGAGAAGTGGGAAGTGTGAACGCTGCTGAGCGGGCGCCTTCGACGCACCGCGACCGTGTCATGGTAGGTCCCGTTGTCGGTGACGAGACCGGGTTCGTCCGGGACTGAGCCCGAACGAGTGCTCAGCGTGACGGGCTCACCCAGAGGGAGTGACGACCGGTTGCTCCGAGTGGGTCGAAGCCCGGGGAGGACCCGGGTGACCGACAGCGCACACCGGTGATCGAGTGCAACACTGACCGCCGACGGCCGCTGCTCGCGGCTGCCGGGGGGCGTGACTGCCCAGTGGGGACCAGGAGGAAGCGTGGCGGCAACGGCAGGGGGGGGTCACGAGCGGAACGGCTCGGGAACCTGGGCGGCAGTCTTCCGCCACCGGTGGAAGGTGCTGGTGGTCGCGGTGCTGATGGCGGTGGCCGGGTTCGCGGGGGCGAACTCGTTCATCCCGCCCAGCTACACGACGACCGCCACGATCACGTTGAGCAAGGACCGCCCGTTCGACCCGACGGCCACCGGCAACGGCGCCGCGCAGCTGGGTGACCCGACCCGGTGGGCCGCCCTGCAGGCCGCTGTCGTGAACTCCAGCGCGGTCCTCGACGCGGCGCTCCAGCCGGTCGTGACGAACGACGGCACGACCGTGCAGGTGCCGGCCGACGAGGCGGAGACGTTCCGGCAGGGGCTGGAGATCACCGCGCAGACCGACACCAACCAGATCGTCGTGTCGGCCACCGCCGACTCCGCGCAGGCCGCCGCGGACATCGCCGACGCGGTCGCCTACGCCTACCAGGCCCAGTCCCTCGCCCAGGTGGAGAGCGCCCGCGACGCCGCGCGCGCCAACGTCGCCGCGGCCGACACCGACCAGATCCAGCAGATCAACATCGCCGCGACCGTCTACGGCTCCGGCGTGGCGTCGATCGACGACGCCACGGTGCCCACCCTGTCCTCGCCCCCGTACCCGTGGCAGATCGCCCTGGTCGCGGGCATCGTCGGCCTCCTGGCCTCGGCGGGTGCGGTCGCGTGGGCGGCGCACCTCAAGCAGCGCGTCACGGCACCGCCGCTGGTGGGCGTGGCCGAGCTCGCGCGGTGGCAGTCCCTGCCCTCGCACCGCGCGCTGGCCGACCCGCAGAGCGAGCCCAGCCGCAGCGCGGGGGTCGTCCTGGTCGGTCTCCAGCACCTCGGTCACCTGCGCACCCCGCGGTTGGAGGTCAGCAGCGTCCTGGTGACGGCCGCCTCGGGCAACGCCGGTGCGGTGGCCGCCGGGCTGGCCGCGTCCGCCGCCCGCGCCGGGCGGCGCGTGGTCCTCGTGGACGCCGACGAGGACGGCAGCCGGCTGGGCCGGATGGGCGCCCCGGTGGGGCCGAGCCACGACCGGATCCTCCCGGAGCACCGCTGGAGCGAGGAGATCTCCCCCTGGGTCATCGGTGGCGGTGCCGTCGTCGGGGTCCTCCCGCTGAACGCCCGGTCGCTGCAGCCGCACGCGGTCGGCACCGGTGTCCGCCACCTCGTCGAGGCGGGCTACCTGGTGATCTTCGTGGGTGGCTCGGTGGTCTCCAGCCCCGTCGCCTTCGCCGTCGCCGGTGAGGTGGACGCCGTCCTGGTCCAGGTCGAGGCCGACCCCCGTGCGGAGGTCGTCAGCAAGACGGTGAACCAGCTCTCGATCGCCGCGCCGGCGGTGCTCGCCCAGGTCGTCGTCGGTGACGTCACCACGCACGGCGGCGACTCGGGGCGGCTCGAGCAGCGCCCGCGCCCCGTCAGCAGCCCGGCGGCCGAGGAGATCACGGGGGTCCGCCGCGGCTGACCGGCCCCGCGCACGAGCACTCCGTCGCGCCCTCCTCGACCGTTCGAGGGGGGCGCGACGTCGTCCTCAGGACAGTTCGGACGCGATCCGCTCCCACGGCCCCGGGACGATCCAGCCGGTCTCCATGTGGGTCGCCAGGGCCGGTTCGGCGCCCAGCAGCACCCGGCGTCGCGAAGGGCGCCGCAGGGAGCGCACGTCGACGGCGACGCGCATCCCGGTGAGGTACCCGCGGCGCAGCGCCGACTTCCACGCCGGCGTCCCGGCGGCCGGGTCGTGGTGCTCGACGATCTCACGCAGGGTGAAGCGGCGCCGGCCCTGCAGGGTCAGGCAGCTGGCGTAGTCGAAGTTGCCGCCCGACAGGGCGCACAGCCACAGCAGCCGCTCGTCCTCCCGCAGCGCCCCGACCCGGCCCGCGAAGGTGCTCGTGGTGCTCTCCACCCGCGCCCAGCGCACCGGTAGCCCCGTGTCGGGGACCTCGTCGCCGTAGGGGGCGAAGTAGTCGGCCCGGGCGTGCCGCGGGTCCCGGGCGGCGTCCACGAGGGCGGTCAGCGCCTCGGGGCGCCACAGGTAGTCGTCCTCGGCCAGCAGCAGCACGTCGTCGGCCGCCCAGCCCCGCCGCCGGGGCAGTCCCAGCGCCGTCAGGTAGCTGCGCCGGTTGGACCCGCCGTCGATGGTCACCGGGTCGCCCCAGGCGCGCATCAGCTCCAGCCGGTCGGCCGGGATGGGCCCGTCGTTGAGGAAGAGCACCTCCGGGTCGGTGTCCGGGCGCTGGGTGCGGACGTGCTCGACGGCCCGGCAGAAGGACTCCAGCCCCACCCGCTTGTCGTACCAGTCCGGGCGGCCCTTGGCGTTCTCCCCGCCGTGCGAGCGGTAGACGACGTGAAGTCTCACCCCCCGATCGTAGCCGCGCGGGGCCGGCCGGCCGGGGGCCGCGATCACGGACGGGCACTCCTATCGCCGCAGGTCGGCGCCGCGTTACAGCTTCGCCGAAAAATCGCCTCAAGGATCCAGCGCCGCCTGCCGAAGGAACTGGTGTCACCCCGAACGGGCCCCCTCGGTTCCTCCGCCCCCCTCCAGCGGACGGCACCCTGAGCACAGCGAGGTTGATCCACCCCCATGAGCAAGCTTTCCAAGTTCCTCTTCTCCACCGTCGCCGTCGCCACCGTCGCCACCGGTCTCACCACCGCGGCCGTCTCCACCGCTTCGGCCGCCGACACCGGCGTGACGATCCGCCAGGGGACCGGCAAGTCCGACTGGACCGACCCCGCGGGCAACGTCTGGAAGAAGGACAGCGGCTTCGTCGGCGGCTACCAGGTGTCGAACGTCACCTCCTCGGCCATCGCCGGCACCAACTCCTCCCCCCTGTACCAGAACGAGCACTGGGGCATGTCGAAGTGGAGCGCCGCGGTTCCCGCCGGCACCTACGACGTCACGCTGAAGTTCGCCGAGACCTACTTCTCGAGCCGCAACACCCGCGTGTTCTCGGTGACCGCCGAGGGCCAGAAGGTCGTCGACAACCTCGACCTGTTCGCCGTCGGTGGCAAGAACGCCGCCGTGGACCGGAAGTTCACGGTCAAGGTGACCGACGGGTCGATCGACCTCGGTTTCTCCGCCACCCGCAACAACGCCAAGGTCGACGCGATCCTGGTCCAGTCCGTCGGGTCCTCCAGCGGTGGCACGGTGACCCCCTCGCCGCGTCCCACCCAGCCGACCCCCACCGTGACGACGCCGGCGCCCGCGCCGACCACGTCCGCCCCCGCTCCGGCCCCCACCACCTCCGCGCCGCCCGCGCAGAGCCCCGGCACCTGGCTGTCCGGTTCCTCGGGCGTCGGGGTCGGCAACGGGCAGTTCGGCGCGTGGCGCGGCACCCCGGTCGCGATCGCCGCGAGCTGGGCCAACGACAACACCAACAACCAGCACTTCTGGCAGCTGGACAAGGGTGCCGAGTACGGCAGCTGGAACGCCTCCATGGACATGGCCGTCGGCGGCATCGACCGCGGTGAGACCTGGGCCCAGGGCGCTTCCGGCCAGTTCGACGCGCGCTGGCGCAGCTCGCTGCAGAAGCTGAAGTCGCAGTGGGGCGACCGCAAGGGCACCATGTACATCCGTCTCGCCCACGAGATGAACGGCTACTGGTTCCCCTGGTCGGTCAACAAGAACAACTACCAGGACTTCGTGACCTCCTGGAAGCGCTACCGCGCGCTGCAGCAGCAGGTCTTCCCCGAGGCCAAGCTCGTCTTCAGCGTCAACCGCGACAGCAACGGCACGGGCATGGACTGGACGAAGTTCTTCCCCGGCAAGCAGTACGTCGACGTCCTGACGGTCGACTACTACAACCAGTACCCGTACGCCGCGACCAAGGCGCAGTTCGACGCGGCCAGCTGGGACAAGGACGGGTACGGCGCCCCCAAGGGCATCCGGGCGCACGCCGCCTTCGCCAAGAGCCAGGGCATCCCGTTCGGCGTCTCGGAGTGGTCCGGCAACGCGGACAACGGTGACGGCGTCGGCTACATCGAGGGCATGCACGCGTTCTTCAAGGAGAACGCCGGGACCGGCCCGGGCCAGGTCCTGTACGACATCCAGTTCAACTGCGACATCGACGGCAAGCGCTGGCTGATCTACGGCTCGGGCGTGCGCCTGACGGCCACGGCGGCGAAGTACAAGGAGCTCTTCTGAGCCCCTGCCGCCGCTGAGGTGAGCTGACCGAACGACGAGACCCTCCCCCGACCGGGCTGCGCGCCCGGCCGGGGGAGGGTCTCGTCGTTCGCGGGGGCGCCTACTTGATGCGTTCCATGACGACGCGCCCGGCGACCGACGCGCGCCCGGTGGTGATGCCCTTGACGTACGCCCAGTGCTGGTCCGCCCGGTCCTGCCGGCGCAGCAGCCTGCACTGCACCGTCCGCACGGCGTACCCGAGGGCCAGGACGGAGCTGATGCCGCTGACGGTGGCCCCGGAGTGGTGCCGGGCCAGGTAGCGGCGCATCGCGGCGCCGCGCAGCCGCAGCATCTCCAGGTTCGGGGCGCCCGAGCCGCCCGCGGCGTGCGGGACGACGACGTCGGTGCGCAGCCGTTCGCGCAGCCCGGCCGCGCGGGCGGTCCGGCCGAACATCATGTCCTCGTTGTAGACGTAGAAGTCCTCGTCGAAGCAGCCGAGCTCGAGGAACGTGCTGCGCCGGACGGCCATGCAGGCGCCGGTCGTCCAGTCGACCTCCAGCGCCTCGCCGGGCGCGGGCCTGGCGTACAGCCCGGCGCGCGGGAAGACCTTGTGCAGCCCGGCGGAGTGCACGAGGGCGCGGACCGCGGTGGGTTCCCAGCCGCCGACGCCGAGCTCGACGCGGCCGTCGACGCCGGCCATCGTGGCGGCCGAGGCGGCCAGGCCCGCGTCCCGGGCCACGTCGGAGACCAGGGCGTTGAGGTGCTCGACCGTCGGCCGGGAGTCGGGGTTGCCGAAGACGACGAACTCGTGGGTGGAGGTCCGGGCCCCCATGTTGGCGGCCTTGGCGAAACCCTTGCCGCCGCCGGAGTCGACGTAGCGGGTGCGGGGCCGTTCGCGGGCCAGGGCCGAGAGGCCGTCGACGTCGGAGGCGTTGTCGACCAGGACGACGGGCAGCTCCGCGGGCAGCCCGGCGAGCAGGGCGCGGATCTGGTGGGCGCTGCGGTAGCTGACCAGGACCAGCTCGACGTCGTGCGCCAGCGCTCCCCGGGGGTCGGCGGCGCCGGAGGTCCCGTCCGCCGGCGTCCTGTCCGCCGGTGCCCCGTCCGCGGTGTTCGTCACGTCCACGCTCACGACCGTCCCGTCCCCTTCCAGCGTTCCCCCGACGGCTCACCGGGACCTGCGCGCGGTGGCGGGTCCGGGTGGCCGGCTCGATCGTGGCCGACGGGCCACGCCGGGTCCAGTGTGGCCCCCCGGGGCCGCTCGCGGGGGTGGTGACGCCCGGCGAACGGGTGGTTGCGGGGGAGGTGCACCGGTGTGGCGTTCGGGTTACTACTTAATGCTTCTGCGTGATCACTATGCGTGACAATCACCTGGCCGCAACGGGATCGGACCGAGAAACTACTCTGTGTGATCATTTGAACACGCAAAGGGTTTGTTGCCTGCCCCCTGCCGCCCTTGCAAGAATGCCGAGATCACCCCGCGATCAGCGCGGGGGGTCACGGGGGCGGTGAGGGGGGTCCGGCGGCCGGCAGGCCGACGGGTTTCACCGTTACCCACGGTCGTCTGGGGGGTTCATCACGTGAAACTGCGTCGTCCGAGTCCGACGGTGAGCGCGCTCACCGTCATGTCCTTCGCGGGTCACGTCATGTACCCGCTCTACCTGCTCGCCAGCGAACGCCTCGCACCGCGCAGCCCGTCCCGGCCCCGGCCCGGCGAGGCCGGCTGGACGTGGGACGACGTCGACGTCCTCATCCCGGCCTTCGGCGAGGCGAGCATCCTCGCCGAGACCGTGCCGCAGCTGCTGGGCGAAGGCGTTCCGCTGGACCGCATCACGATCGTCGTGGACGAGGACGAGAAGACGCGCGCCGCGGCCGAGGAGCTCGGCTGCCGCGTCGACTGGTCGCCCACGCGCGCCGGCAAGGCCGCCGCCGTCAACCGCGGTGTGCAGAACTCCAAGGCCGACATCGTCGTGCTGCTGGACGCCAACGCGTTCGTGCCGGGCGAGGGCCTGCGCGCGCTCATCGACCGCGTCGCCACCGACCTGCACCTGGCCTCCGGCGTGCGCAAGGAGTCCGGCGCCGCCGACGAGGGCCTGTACTGGCGCTACGAGAACTGGATCAAGCAGACCGAGGCCGGCCGCGGGGGCTCGCTCGCCCTCGTCGGCGAGGCCGTCGCCCTGCGCCGGGAGTCCTTCCGGCCCATCCCCGGCTCGGTCCTCAACGACGACCTGTTCCTCGCCTTCGACTTCGCCCGCCGCGGCCTGAACGTGGGCGTCGTGCCCGAGTGCGTCGCGGTCGAGGACTCCGCGCCCCGCAACGACCAGCTCGAGCGGCGGGTCCGCATCATGAGCGGTCAGCTGCGCCTGTTCTGGGGTTTCCGCCGCTCGTTCCTGTCCGGCGACGACAAGTTCGTGCACTTCGCCATGCACAAGGGCTGGCGCTCGACGCTCGGGCCGGCCGCCCAGCTCACGCTGACCGCGGCGTGCCTGGCCCGGCCCAAGAGCCGCTTCAGCCAGCTGTTCCTGCTCGGCGAGGCCGTCTCGGTGGCCGCCTACCTCAAGGGCGACAAGCTCCAGGGCAAGGCGGCGGCCCCGCTGCGCGTCCTGGGGCAGGCCGTCGGCATGCCGCCGGTCATCTTCGCCCTGTCGATCCCGCGGGCGCTGGGCCGCTCGCGCTCGGGAGCCTGGAAGAAGCGCATCAGGTGAGTTCCCCCCGCACGGCCTGGGTCGTCGCCAAGCAGCTGCCCGCGAGCACCGACTCCGGTGGGCGGCAACGGGTCCGGGCCGTCATCGACGTGTACGCCCAGTCCTTCGAGCAGGTGCACGTCGTCGGTTTCGACGTCTGGCCCGGGTGGCGCGAGGTCCTGCCGCCGCACGTGACCGTGCACGAGGTCCCCGCCCCGAGGCCGACGGCCGCCGCCGTCGCGAAGGGGTCGCTGTTCGCCGGCAAGTGGTACTCCCGGCAGATCCACGACCTGCTGGCCGCCGGCGTCCGCGGGCGCGACGTCGTCCACGTCGACTTCCCGCAGATGGCGGTCAACGTCCCGGCCGACGTGCGCATCGACGTGCTCGACCTGCACAACGTCGAGTCCGACCTGGTGGCCCGGCGGCTGCGGAACGAGAAGCCGCTGGCGGCCCGGCTGCTGGCGCCCGAGGTCGCGCGGTTCCGCCGGTTCGAGTTCGCCGTCGCCGCCCGTGCCGGGCACGTGACGGCGTGCAGCCGGCGCGACCAGGAGGTCCTGGCGGCGCGCGGCATCGCGAGCACCTTCGTCCCCAACGGGGTGACGAGCGTGGAGCACGACCCGACCGTCCCGCCGGCGACGCGCACGGCCCTGTTCGTCGGGGCCGCCGACTACGGCCCCAACAAGGCCGCGCTGCGCTGGTTCCTCGACGACGTGTGGCCGCGGGTGCTCGAGCGGGTCCCCTCGGCACGTTTCCTGGCCGTGGGGCGGGGGCTGTCGAGCGTGCACCCGCGCGCGACGGGGGAACCCGGCGGGGTCGAGTTCCACTCCGACGTCGCGTCGGTGGACCCGTTCTACGAGCAGGCCGACGTGTGCGTCGTGCCGCTGCTGTCCGGCGGGGGCACGAAGATCAAGCTCGTCGAGGCCCTCTCGCGCGGACGGGCCGTCGTCACCACGACCCTCGGCCTGGAGGGTCTGGAGGAGCACCGCGCGGTGCTGCGCGTGGCCGACGGCGCCGAGCGGTTCGCGACCGCGCTGGCCGACCTGTTCGAGGACCCCGAGCAGGCCGCGAAACTCGGTGCCGCGGCCGCCGACGTCGCCCGGTCGTTCTCGTGGGAATCCGCGATGACTCCGTTGCGTGACCTGCTGTCTTCTGTACGTAGTTGATTGACGCAGAGCGGGTTCGTTTTCACCCGCTCTGCTCAATCTCACGCTCCGTGTTCGTGCCGCTGTAGTAGCCTCGCGGCAGCACCTCGACGGGGAAACCGGTGGCTCGGATTCGTGGGGGGTTCGAACCGCCACCGGAGATCTCGCCCGTTCATCGACGGGTGCTGCGTTCCCCCACGTGTGGACCCGGCCGCTGCGCCGTCCGGGCCGACGAGATCCGACCGATCCAGGTTCGAGTGAGGGAAGACATGACCGAGTCCGTTGCTCCCGACGGGACGCCCGTCTCCGAGATCCCCGTCGTCATCCTCTGCGGTGGCATGGGCACCCGGCTGCGGGAGGCCAGCGAGAAGCTGCCGAAGCCGCTGGTCGACATCGGGGGCCGCCCGATCCTGTGGCACATCATGAAGCTGTACAGCTCCTACGGCTTCCGCAAGTTCGTCCTGTGCCTGGGCTACAAGAGCGACCTGATCAAGCGCTACTTCCTCGACTACCGGATCAACGCCGGCGACTTCACGCTGAACCTGTCCTCGCAGGACGCCCCGACCTACCACACCAACGGTGTGCAGGAGGACTGGGACATCACGTTCGTCGAGACCGGCCTGACCACGGCGACCGCGGCCCGCATCAAGCGCGTCGCGCAGCACCTGACCGCCGACAAGTTCATGCTCACCTACGGCGACGGGCTCGGCGACGTCGACATCGCCAAGTCGCTGCGCGACCACGCCGCCGGCGGCCGCATGGCCACCGTGACCGCGGTGCACCCGAGCTCGCGCTACGGCGAGATGCACGTCACCGGCGACACCGTCACCGAGTTCAACGAGAAGCCGACCCTGGCCGACGGCTGGGTCAACGGCGGGTTCTTCGTCTTCGACCGCGAGTTCGCGGACAAGTACCTCGAGGACGACCCCGACATGATGCTCGAGCAGAAGCCGCTGCAGACCGTGGCCCGCGACGGCCAGCTGACGGTCTCCCAGCACGAGGGCTACTGGCTGGGGATGGACACCTTCCGGGAGTGGACCGAGTTCAACAAGCTCTGGGACGCCGGCAAGGCTCCGTGGAAGACCTGGGAAGACTGAGGCTGGGGGACCGGAACACCATGAAGATCGTCGTCACCGGCACCGAGGGCTACCTCGGCGCCCTGCTCGCGCCCACCCTGCTGGAGTCCGGCCACTCGGTGCTCGGCATCGACACCGGCTACTACAAGCAGGGCTGGCTCTACAACGGCGTCACGGCCTCGGTCGAGACGCTGGCCAAGGACATCCGCCACGTCACCGTCGAGGACCTCGCCGGGGCCGACGCCGTCGTGCACATGGCCGAGCTGTCCAACGACCCGCTCGGCGAGCTCATCCCCGACGTCACCTACGTCGTGAACCACAAGGGGTCGGTCCGCCTCGCCGAGACCGCCAAGGCCGCGGGTGTCTCCCGCTTCGTCTACATGTCGAGCTGCTCCGTCTACGGAGTGGCCGAGGACACCGTCGACGAGACGTCGCCGGTGAACCCGCAGACCGCCTACGCCGAGTGCAAGGCGCTCGTCGAGCGCGACGTCGCCCCGCTCGCCGACGACGACTTCTCGCCGGTGTTCATGCGCAACGCGACCGCCTACGGCGCCTCGCCGCGCCAGCGCTTCGACATCGTCCTGAACAACCTCGCGGGCCTGGCCTACACGACCGGCAAGATCGCCATGACCTCCGACGGGTCGCCCTGGCGCCCGCTGGTCCACGGCCTCGACATCGCCAAGTCGATCCGCGCCGTCCTCGACGCCCCGCGCGAGGCCATCCACAACCAGATCTTCAACGTGGGTGACTCCGAGCAGGTCTACCGCGTCCGCGAGATCGCCGAGGCCGTCGGCCGCGCGCTGCCCGAGGCCGAGATCACCTTCGGCGAGAGCAACGGCGACAACCGCTCGTACAAGGTGAACTTCGACAAGATCCACTCGACCCTCGAGGGTTTCCGCTGCGACTGGAACGCCGACAAGGGCGCCCGGCAGCTCGTGGACGTCTTCAAGGCGATCGACCTGGACGAGGCCACGTTCAAGGGCCGGGGGCACACCCGGCTCAAGCAGCTCGAGCACCTCATCCGCACCGAGCAGCTCGACAAGGAGCTGTTCTGGAAGGTCCAGCCGACCTCGGGGATCGCCAAGTGAAGATCCAGACCACCCACATCGAGGGCGTCGCGATCGTCGAGCTCGAGGAGCGCGCCGACGACCGCGGGTTCTTCGCCCGCTCGTTCTGCCGCGAGGAATTCCTCGAGGCCGGCCTGAACCCGGCCGTCGAGCAGTGCAACCTGTCCTACAACCACAAGGCCGGGACGCTGCGCGGCATGCACACGCAGATCGACCCCGCGCCCGAGGCGAAGCTGGTCCGCTGCACCGCCGGCGCCATCCAGGACATCATCGTCGACCTGCGCCCGGACTCCCCGACGCGGTTCCAGCACGTCGCCGTGGAGCTCACCGCGAGCAACCGCAAGGCGCTGTACGTGCCGGAGTACTTCGCGCACGGCTACCTCACGCTGACCGACGGCGCCGAGGTCGTCTACCAGGTGTCCCAGAGCTACACCCCGGGCACCGAGCGGGGTCTGCGCTGGGACGACCCCGAGCTGGCCCTGCCGTGGGCCCGCGACGTGGCCGTCATCAGCGAGAAGGACGCGAGCTGGACGCTGCTGGCGGACGGGGCTGACCTCAGTTGATCATCGTCGACAAGGCGCTCCAGCAGCGCCAGGCCGAGGGCCGCCCCATCCGGGTCGCCCTCGTCGGCGCGGGTTTCATGGGCCGGGGCTTCGTCAACCAGGTCGTGAACTCCGTCCCGGGCATGGAACTGGTCGCCATCGCCAACCGCACCGTCTCCAAGGCGCGGGACGCCTACGAGCAGGCCGGGGTCACCGGCGTGGTCGAGGCCGACGACGCCGCCGCGGTCGACAGGGCCATCGCGCAGGGCCGGCCCGTCGTGTCGGGCTCCTACGAGGCCGTCGTCGACGCGGGCCAGGTCGAGGCCGTCGTCGAGGCGACCGGCAACACCGAGTACGGCGCGCACGTCGTCGTCCGGGCCATCGAGCAGGGCAAGCACATCGTCCTGCTCAACGCCGAGGTCGACGGGACCGCCGGCCTCGCGCTGCGCACCCGCGCCGAGAAGGCCGGTGTGGTCTACACCGGCTGCGACGGCGACCAGCCCGGCGTGCAGATGAACCTCATCCGCTTCGTGAAGTCCATCGGGGTCACCCCGCTGGTCTCGGGGAACATCAAAGGCCTGCAGGACGAGTACCGTAACCCCACCACCCAGGAGGGTTTCGCCAAGCAGTGGGGGCAGGACCCCTACATGGTGACGAGCTTCGCCGACGGCACGAAGGTGTCGTTCGAGCAGGCCCTCGTCGCCAACGCGGCGGGGTTCTCGGTCGAGAAGCGCGGCATGCGCGGCGCCGACCACCGCGGGCACGTCGACGAGCTGACCACGCACTACGACGTGGACCAGCTCAAGGAGCTCGGCGGCGTCGTGGACTACGTCGTGGGGTCCAAGCCGGGCCCGGGCGTCTACGTCCTCGGCACGCACGACGACCCCAAGCAGCAGCACTACCTGAACCTGTACAAGCTCGGCACCGGGCCGCTGTACTCGTTCTACACGCCGTACCACCTGTGCCACTTCGAGGTGCCGCTGACGGTGGCCCGCGCGGTGCTGTTCGCCGACGCCGCGATCGTGCCCGGCGACGAGGTGAAGGTCGAGGTCGTCACCACCGCCAAGACCGACCTCAAGGCCGGCAAGGAGATCGACCGCCTCGGCGGCTACGACTCCTACGGCGTGGCCGAGACCTACGCGACCACGAAGGCGCAGAACCTGCTGCCCATGGGCGTCGCCGAGGGCTGCGTCCTCAAGCGCGACGTCGCCAAGGACCAGGTCCTCACCTACGACGACGTGGTCCTGCCCCAGGGGCGCCTCATCGACGCCCTGCGCGCCGAGCAGGCCGCGCTCCTGGCGCGCTGACCCACCTCGCGCGCCGACGGCCCCGGGTCCCCGACCCGGGGCCGTCGTGCGTCCCGGGTTAGGGTTCGGCCCGTGAACGCAGCGGGCAGGCTCGACGTCGCGGTCGTCGGAGCCGGTCGCGTCGGCCCCGTCCTCGGGGCCGCGCTGCGCGCCGCCGGGCACCGGATCACCGGCGTCGCCGCCCGCTCCCGGCGGTCCGCCGAACGGGTCGAGGCGGTCCTGCCGGACGTCCCGTGGATCGAACCGGCCGACGCGTTCGCGGCCGACCTCGTGCTCCTGGCCGTCCCCGACGACGTCCTCGGGCCGCTGGTCACCGACCTCGCCCCGCACGTGCGGGCCGGTCAGCTCGTCGTGCACACCTGCGGCCTGCACGGCCTGGGCGTCCTGGGGCCCGCGGCCGGTCGCGGCGCGCTGCCGCTGGCCCTGCACCCGGCGATGACCTTCACCGGCACCTCGCTGGACCTGCAGCGGCTGCTGGGCGCGGCGGTGGCCGTCACCGCCCCCGCCGTCCTGGCCCCGGTCGCCGACGCGCTGGTGCGCGAGTGGGGCGCCACGCCCGTCCCCGTCGCCGACGCCGACCGCCCGCTGTACCACGCGGCCCTCGCCCACGGCTCCAACCACCTCGTGACGCTGGTGGCCCAGGCCCTCGACGCGGCGCGCGCCGCCGTGGGGGAGGACGCCGAGCGCGTGCTGCGCCCGCTGCTGCAGGCCGCGCTGGACAACGCGCTGCGCTCCGGCGACGCGGCGCTGACCGGGCCCGTCGCCCGGGGGGACGCGGGGACGGTCGCCACCCACCTGCGGGTCCTGGACCCGCCGACCGCCCGCACCTACGCCCGGCTCGCCGCGGTCGCCGCCGACCGCGCGCAGGCCGCGGGCCGCCTGACCGACACCGCCGCGGACGCCGTCCGCGCCGCCCTGACCCCGGGAGAACCGTGAACACCGCCCCGCCCCCCGTCCTCACCCGCACCCGCGCCGAGCTGGCCGCCGCCCGCGCGCAGCTGGAGGGGCCGGTCGCCGTCGTCATGACGATGGGGGCGCTGCACGCCGGGCACGCCGAGCTCATCCGCGAGGCCCGCCGCCGCGCCGGGTCCGTGCTCGTCACGATCTTCCTCAACCCGTTGCAGTTCGGCCCGGGCGAGGACCTCGCCCGGTACCCGCGGACCCTCGACGAGGACCTGGTGCTGGCCGCCGGCAGCGGCACGGACGTCGTGTTCGCCCCCGGCCCCGACGTCGTCTACCCCGACGGCGACCCGGGCGTGCGCGTCGCCGCGGGCCCGCTCGGGGAGGTCCTGGAGGGGGCCAGCCGCCCCGGGCACTTCGACGGCGTGCTGACGGTCGTCGCGAAGATGCTGCACCTCACGCGCGCGGACCTGGCGTTCTTCGGCCAGAAGGACGCCCAGCAGCTGCTGCTGGTGCGCCGGATGGTCCGCGACCTCGACCTGGGGGTGGAGGTCGTCGCGGTCCCGACGGTGCGCGAGGGCGACGGGCTGGCGATGTCCAGCCGCAACCGGTACCTGACGCCGTTCGACCGGGAGGTCGCGCTCGTCCTGCAGCGCGCGCTGCGCGCGGGGGAGGCCGCCTCGGCCGAGGGACCGTCCGCGGTGCGCCGCGCCGCCCGCGACGTCCTGGTCGCCGAACCCGCCGCCCGGGTGGACTACCTGGCGCTCGTCGACCCGCACGACCTCGCCGACGTGCGCGAGCACTACCGCGGGGAGGCGCTGCTCGCGGTCGCCGCGAAGGTCGGTTCCACCCGCCTGATCGACAACCTCCCGCTGGTCGTCGGGCGACCGGCCGACTGAGCGCCACTAACCTTGACCGGGTGAGTGAACAGACGCCCGACCAGCCCGAGGACGAGTTCGAGGACCTGCCCGAGCAGGTGCGGGTCCGCCGGGAGAAGCGCGACCGCATCCTCGCCGCCGGGGGGGAGGCCTACCCGGTCTCGGTCCCGCGCACGACCTCGCTCGCGGACCTGCGGGCGAAGCACGCGCACCTGCAGGCGGGGGAGGAGACGACCGACGAGGTCGGCGTCACCGGCCGCGTCGTGTTCCTGCGCGGTACCGGGAAACTGGTGTTCGCCACGCTGCAGGAGGGTGACGGCACCCGGCTGCAGGCGATGGTCTCGCGCGACGGCGTGGGCGAGGAGGCCCTGGCCGCCTGGAAGGCCGACGTCGACCTCGGCGACGTCGTGTTCGTCCACGGCACGGTGGTCTCCTCCCGGCGCGGGGAACTGTCGGTGCTCGCCGACGGCTGGCGGATGGCGTCGAAGGCGTTGCGCCCCTTGCCGGTCCTGCACAAGGAACTGTCCGAGGAGACCCGCGTCCGGCAGCGCTACGTCGACCTCATCGTGCGCGAGGCGGCCCGCGAGAACGTGCGGGCGCGCTCGCACGTCGTGCGCTCGGTCCGCCGCACCCTGGAGGACCGCGGGTTCCTCGAGGTCGAGACCCCGATGCTGCAGACCCTGCACGGCGGGGCCAGCGCGCGCCCGTTCGTCACCCGTTCGAACGCGTTCGACACCGACCTGTACCTGCGCATCGCCCCCGAGCTCTTCCTCAAGCGGCTCGTCGTGGGCGGGATCGAGCGCGTCTTCGAGATCAACCGCAACTTCCGGAACGAGGGCGCGGACTCCACCCACTCGCCCGAGTTCGCGATGCTCGAGGCGTACGAGGCCTGGGGCGACTACGACACGATCGCCGACCTGACGCGGACGATCGTGCAGGAGGCGGCGATGGCCGCCTACGGGTCGCACGTCGTCACCTGGGCCGACGGGACCGAGTACGACCTCGGCGGGCAGTGGCGGTCCATCTCCATGTACCCGTCGCTGTCGGAGTCCCTCGGGGAGGAGATCACCCCCCAGACCCCGCGCGAGCACCTGCTCGAAACGGCGAAGAAGCTCGGGATCGGCGTCGACGAAGCGCGCTGGACGGCCGGGAAACTCGTCGAAGAACTCTGGGAGCACCGGCTCGGTGATTCCCTGGAATCGCCGACGTTCGTGCGCGACTTCCCGGTGGAGACGTCCCCGCTGGTGCGCGGTCACCGTTCGATCCCCGGGGTCGTGGAGAAGTGGGACCTGTACGTCCACGGATTCGAGCTCGCCACCGGGTACTCCGAACTGGTGGACCCGGTGATCCAGCGCCAGCGTTTCGTGGAACAGGCGAAGCTGGCCGCGCTCGGTGACGACGAGGCCATGCGGATCGACGAGGACTTCCTGCGGGCCCAGGAGCACGGAATGCCCCCCACGGGTGGCATGGGGATGGGCATCGACCGCCTCCTGATGGCCCTGACCGGCCTCGGGATCCGCGAGACCATCACGTTCCCGCTGGTCAAGCCCCGCTGACGGCGCGCCCGGGCGGCAGCGGCCGGCGACGTACCCTGGACGGGTGGAATACCTCGCCGCGCTGCTGCCCTCCGCGGGCCTGGCCGTCCTCTTCGTGTTGTTGATGCGTTCGATCCTGCACGCCGACCGCCGGGAACGGGCTGCGGCCAAGCGCGCCCGCGCTGAACGCGCGGGCTCGGGCGGGCCGGGCGCCGAAAGGGCTCCGGGCGACCCGGCTCCCTGATCGCGACACGCGGAATTCCTTTCCGGTGATGATTTGACCTTTCCTGCGTCAATGCGCCAGAGTGAACGTGCCGACGCACTTCGCGGTCGGCCGTCCACATTGTTCGGAAAGGGTGCCCGCCATGGCGCAGAAGGTCCAGGTCCTGCTCGTCGACGACATCGACGCCAGTGAGGCCTCCGAGACGGTGACCTTCTCCCTCGACGGGGTCAACTACGAGATCGACCTGTCCGACGAGCACGCCGCCGCGCTGCGCGACGCCTTCGCCCCCTGGGTCGGGCACGCCCGCAAGGTCGGGGGCCGCTCCGGCGCGAACCGCCGCACCTCCGCCGCCGCGGGCCGGCCGGCCGCCAAGAGCGCGTCGGACGCCCCCGAGCGCGACACCGGTGAGGTCCGCACCTGGGCCCGCGAGAACGGCTACACGGTCTCCGACCGCGGCCGGATCTCCGCCGAGATCCTCCAGGCGTACGACGCGGCGCACTGACCGCCCGCCCGGCGCAGCACGACGAAGGGCCCGACCGCCACCGGGGGTCGGGGCCTTCGTCGTCGTGCGGGGTCGGTCCGGCGGTGGGGTGCGGCCCGGGGGGACCATCCCTGCGCCGGACGGGGCGTGCGCCCAAAGGGTGATGTGGCCGCCGGTCACGGTGCGTGAGGATCGGGGTCGTTCCGCTGGACGTCCGTCCCAGCGCTCCCACCACTCCAGAAGGGCACCCCCCATGATCGAGGCGGTCGGCCTGCGCAAGGTCTACGGCAAGAAGGTGGCCGTGCACGACCTCAGCTTCACCGTTCGCCCGGGGATCGTCACCGGGTTCCTCGGGCCCAACGGGTCCGGCAAGTCGACGACCATGCGGATGATCGTCGGGCTGGACCGGCCGACGGCCGGCCGGGTGCTGGTGGACGGCGAGCCGTTCTCCGCGCACCGCGCGCCGCTGTCCGCGGTGGGGGCGCTGCTGGACGCCAAGGCCGTCCACACGGGGCGGTCGGCCCACAAGCACCTGCAGGCCCTGGCCGCCACGGCGGGCGTGCCGAACTCCCGGGTCGACGAGGTCATCGACCTGGTGGGGCTGCGCGAGGTCGCCCGCAAGCGGGCCGGCGGGTTCTCCCTGGGCATGGGGCAGCGGCTGGGGATCGCCTCGGCGCTGCTCGGCGACCCCTCCACGGTGATGTTCGACGAACCCGTCAACGGCCTGGACCCCGACGGGATCCTGTGGATCCGCAACCTCATGAAGGAGCTGGCCCGGCAGGGCCGCGCGGTGTTCGTCTCCTCGCACCTCATGAGCGAGATGGCGCTGACCGCCGAGCACCTCGTGGTCATCGGCAAGGGCCGGCTCATCGCCGACGAGAGCGTCGCGGCGTTCGTCGACCGCGTGCAGCCGCGCGGGGTGACCGTCCGGTCCCCGCAGGTCGAGGAGCTGCGCGAGCTGGTGGCCGTCGAGGGCGGGTCGCTCGCGCCCACGGCCGACGGTGCCTTCGACGTCCGCGGCCTGTCCGCCGAGCGCATCGGCGACGCCGCGGCCCGTCGCGGGGTGGCGCTGCACGAGCTCACCACCGTCAAGGCGTCCCTGGAGGAGGCCTTCATGGAGCTCACCGCGAGCGCCGTCGAGTACCAGGCCCGCACCACCGGCGGCGAACCCGCCCCCACCGTCCCCGAAACCCGTGTGCGAGAGGAGGTCGCGCGATGAGCGCCGCGACCGTCGGAGTCCAGCAGTACCGTCCCGTCGAGCGCCGGGTGACCCCCGCCGGGCTCCTGCGCTCGGAGTGGGTCAAGTTCTGGAGCGTCCGCTCCGTCGTCGTCACGATGGTGGCGTCGGTCGTCGCCACCGTCGGCCTCGGTGTCCTGTTCTCCCTCGCGGCCCGCTCGGCGCTCAGCTCCGGCGGCGCGCCGGCCGAGGCCGCCGTGGACCCCTTCACGTTCAGCACGATGGGGGCGCAGTTCGCCTCGCTCGTCGTGGCCTCGCTCGGCGTCATCATCATCGCCGGGGAGTTCTCCACCGGCATGATCCGCACGTCGTTCGCGGCGGCCCCCGGCCGCGTCGGGGTCCTCCTCGCCAAGGCCGCCGTGCTGGCGGTGAACGTCCTGGTGCTGCAGGGCCTGGCGGTCTTCGCGGCGTTCCTGCTCGGGCAGGCCGTCCTGGACACCCGGGACCTGGGGGTGTCCCTGGGCGACGACCACGTGCTGCGCGCCCTCGTCGGCACCGTCGTCACGCTCGTGGGGGTCTCGCTGATCGGTCTCGCGGTCGGTGCGCTGCTGCGCAACTCGGCGGGTGCGATCGTCACCGTCGTCGCGGCCCTGTTCGTGGTGCCCAACCTGCTCGGCCTGGTCCCCGACTCCTGGGGCGGGGAGGAGATCAACAAGTTCTTCCTGACGAACACCGTCAGCAACCTCAGCAGCGTCACCGCGTCCCCGGCGTACCTGGACAACGGTCCGGGCCTCGCGGCCTTCGCCGGGTGGGTCGTGGTCCTCGGGGGGCTGGCCGTCCTGGCGCTGCGCCGCCGCGACGTCTGAGGGCTCAGCCGGAGGCGCGGACGACGAGCTCGGGCAGGTAGAGGACCTGCCGGTCGTGCTGGACGACCGGCAGGTCCTCGCCGTTCCCGGGGCGTTCGGCGTCCAGCAGCAGCTGGACCGCCGAGCGGCCCAGCCGGTGCGTCGGCTGGCGGACCGAGGTGAGCGGGACGGTCGCGGCCGAGGCGAAGTCGATGTCGTCGTAGCCGACGATCGCGAGGTCCCCGGGGACGGCCAGGCCCCGGTGGACGACCTCGTGCAGGACGCCGAGGGCCAGCAGGTCGTTGAGGCAGAACACCGCCGTCGGGCGGTCGGGCCCGGCCCAGGAGGCCAGGGCGGCGCCGACGGCGCGGCCGTCGTCGAGGTGCATGGCCGGGACGTCGACCTCGGCCAGGGTGCCGGCGGGCAGCCCGGCGTCGGCGACGGCGCGGCGGGCGCCGGCGAGCCGCTGGTCGACCGGCAGCGAGCCCCGCGGCCCGCCGACCACGGCGATGCGCCGGTGACCGGCCGCGAGGAGGTGGGCGGTGGCGAGGTGGCCACCGGCGACGTCGTCGACGGAGACCGACGCGGTGGTGCCGTCGGGGACGGGGCGGTCGAGCAGGACGAGCGGGACGTCGAGGGTGCGCAGCTCGGCGAGGCGCTCGTCGGAGGTGTCGACGGGGGACAGGACGATCCCGGCGACCCGTTGCTGGCGCAGGGTCTGCAGGTGGCGGCGCTCGCGGGCGAGGTCCTCGGCGCTGCTGCACAGCAGGAGCGTGTGGCCGCCGGCCTCGGCGGTCTCCTCGGCGCCGCGGGCCAGCTCGGTGAAGAAGGGGTTGGCGATGTCGAGGACGACGAGGGCGAGGAACCGGCTGCGCCCGACCCGCAGCTGCCGGGCCGACTCGTTGCGCACGTAGCGCAGGTCGTCGATGGCCTGCCGGACCTTGACGCGGTTGGCGGCCGAGACGGTCTCGGGCCGGTTGAGGACGTTGCTGACCGTCCCGATGGAGACGCCGGCCCGGGCCGCGACCTCCTTGATGCTCGCGGGGGCCATCCGGCGATGCTACGCCGGAAGTTCTAGATACATCACGCTCCGTGAAGGCCCCTCACGCCCAGGCGGGGCCCGTGACCGGCGGCCCAGCCGCCGCGCGGCGGCCGGAGGCGGTGCGCGTCGTTGCGCCGACGGCGAACGAAGTGGCGGAACAGCACGCCGGAGGCGCAGGTTGGTCAGGACAACCGGGCCACGACGGGCTCACGGCCACGGCGGCGACGCCGATGGGAGTGAGAGTGTCAGAGCTCGGGACTAGCATCGGAATGGTCCGGTCGGGGGAACACCCCCCGAGCAGTCCGGACCCGACCACCCGCGAGGAGCGCCGCATGTTCGAGAGGTTCACCGACCGCGCCCGACGGGTCGTCGTCCTGGCCCAAGAAGAGGCCCGGATGCTCAACCACAACTACATCGGGACCGAGCACATCCTGCTCGGCCTGATCCACGAGGGCGAGGGCGTCGCGGCCAAGGCCCTCGAGTCGCTGGGCATCTCCTTGGACGCGGTCCGCGAGCAGGTCCAGGAGATCATCGGTCAGGGCCAGCAGGCCCCGTCCGGGCACATCCCCTTCACCCCCCGCGCGAAGAAGGTCCTCGAGCTGTCGCTGCGCGAGGCGCTCCAGCTCGGACACAACTACATCGGGACCGAGCACATCCTGCTCGGCCTCATCCGCGAGGGCGAGGGCGTCGCCGCCCAGGTGCTCGTCAAGCTCGGCGCCGACCTCAACCGGGTGCGTCAGCAGGTCATCCAGCTGCTGTCCGGCTACCAGGGCAAGGAGCCCGCCACGGCCGGCGGCCCCCAGGAGGGCACCCCGTCCGGCTCGCTGGTCCTGGACCAGTTCGGCCGCAACCTCACCCAGGCCGCCCGCGAGGGCAAGCTCGACCCGGTCATCGGCCGCGACCCGCAGATCGAGCGCGTCATGCAGGTCCTGTCGCGCCGCACCAAGAACAACCCGATCCTCATCGGGGAGCCGGGCGTCGGCAAGACCGCCGTCGTCGAGGGCCTGGCCCAGGCCGTCGTGCGCGGCGAGGTGCCGGAGACGCTGAAGGACAAGCAGATCTACACCCTCGACCTCGGCGCCCTCGTCGCCGGGTCCCGCTACCGCGGTGACTTCGAGGAGCGGCTGCGCAAGGTCCTCAAGGAGATCCGCACCCGCGGCGACATCATCCTGTTCATCGACGAGATCCACACCCTCGTCGGGGCCGGTGCCGCCGAGGGCGCCATCGACGCCGCCAGCATCCTCAAGCCGATGCTGGCCCGCGGTGAGCTGCAGACCATCGGCGCGACGACGCTGGACGAGTACCGCAAGCACATCGAGAAGGACCCCGCCCTCGAGCGGCGCTTCCAGCCGATCCAGGTCCCCGAGCCCACGCTCGCGCACGCCATCGAGATCCTCAAGGGCCTGCGCGACCGGTACGAGGCGCACCACCGCGTCTCCATCACCGACGCCGCGCTGGTGGCCGCCGCGACGCTGGCCGACCGCTACGTCAACGACCGGTACCTGCCGGACAAGGCGATCGACCTCATCGACGAGGCGGGCGCGCGACTGCGCATCCGCCGCATGACCGCACCGCCGGACCTGCGCGAGTTCGACGAGCGCATCGCCGACGTCCGCCGCGAGAAGGAGAGCGCGATCGACGCGCAGGACTTCGAGAAGGCGGCCTCCCTGCGCGACAAGGAGAAGAAGCTCCTCGCGCAGAAGGGCGAGCGCGAGAAGCAGTGGAAGTCCGGTGACATGGACGTCGTCGCCGAGGTCGACGAGGAACTGATCGCGGAGGTCCTCGCGACCGCCACGGGCATCCCCGTCGTCCGGCTGACCGAGGAGGAGTCCTCGCGGCTGCTCAACATGGAAGGCGAGCTGCACAAGCGCGTCATCGGACAGAACGACGCCATCAAGGCGCTGTCGCAGGCCATCCGGCGCACCCGTGCGGGTCTGAAGGACCCCAAGCGCCCCGGCGGGTCGTTCATCTTCGCCGGCCCCACCGGCGTCGGGAAGACCGAGCTCGCCAAGGCGCTCGCGGAGTTCCTCTTCGGTGAGGAGGACGCGCTCATCCAGCTCGACATGAGCGAGTTCTCCGAGAAGCACACCGTCTCGCGGCTGTTCGGCTCGCCCCCCGGCTACGTCGGGTACGAGGAGGGCGGCCAGCTGACGGAGAAGGTGCGCCGCAAGCCGTTCTCGGTCGTCCTGTTCGACGAGGTCGAGAAGGCCCACCCGGACATCTTCAACTCGCTCCTGCAGATCCTGGAGGACGGTCGCCTGACCGACTCCCAGGGCCGCATGGTCGACTTCAAGAACACCGTGATCATCATGACCACGAACCTCGGCACCCGGGACATCTCCAAGGGCGTCGGCACCGGGTTCGCGGCCGGCTCGCAGAGCCAGCTGACGAACTACGAGCGGATGAAGTCGAAGGTCAACGAGGAGCTCAAGCAGCACTTCCGGCCCGAGTTCCTCAACCGCGTCGACGACATCGTCGTGTTCCCGCAGTTGACGCAGGAGGAGATCGTCCAGATCGTCGACCTGTTCATCAAGCGGGTCGACGACCGCCTCAAGGACAAGGACATGGGCATCGAGCTCACCCCGCCCGCGAAGGTCCTCCTCGCGACCAAGGGGTACGACCCGGTCCTGGGCGCCCGCCCGCTGCGCCGCACCATCCAGCGCGACATCGAGGACGTCCTGTCCGAGAAGATCCTGTTCGGCGACCTGCGCGCCGGCCAGATCGTCTCGGTCGACGTCGAGGGCGAGGGCAAGGAGGCGAAGTTCACCTTCGAGGGCACCTCGAAGGAGGACGTGCCCGAGCCGGTCTCGTTCACCAAGACCGCCGAGGACTGATCCCGCACCACCCACGACGGCCCGGTACCCCCGCGAGGGGTGCCGGGCCGTCGTGCGTGCCCGGCGGGGTCGTCTGGAAGGATCGGGGGATGCCCAGCGCCGCCGCCCGCCCGGACGTCGTGGTCCGACCCGCCCGCACGGGGGACGTCCGCGCCGTCCGGCGCCTCGTCGAGGAGTACGCGCGGCAGCGGATCCTGCTGGGCAAGGAGCTCATCACCCTCTACGAGGCCGTCCAGGAGTTCGTCGTCGCCGAGGCCGACGGCCGGGTCGTCGGGTGCGGCGCCCTGCACGTCCTGTGGGAGGACCTCGCCGAGGTCCGCACCCTCGCCGTGGACCCCGTCGTGCGCGGCACCGGGGCCGGTCACCTCATCCTGTCGGCCCTGCTGCGCAAGGCCGACGACCTCGGCGTGACCCGCCTGTTCTGCCTGACGTTCGAGAAGGCGTTCTTCGAGCGCCACGGGTTCACCGAGATCGAGGGCACGCCCGTCGAGCCCGACGTCTACGCCGAGATGCTCCGCAGCCACGACGAGGGCGTCGCCGAGTTCCTCGACCTGGCCCGCGTCAAACCGAACACGTTGGGCAACAGCCGGATGCTCAGGATCGCAGGAGGTGCGTCGTGACCACGTCGGTCATCGTCATGGGGGTCTCGGGCAGCGGGAAGACCACGCTCGCCACCGACCTCGCACGGGCCAGGGGCTGGACGTTCGCCGAGGGCGACGAGTTCCACTCCGCGGCCAACGTCGAGAAGATGCGCTCGGGGCACCCCCTCACCGACGAGGACCGCTGGCCCTGGCTGCGGTCCATCGCGGACTGGATCGGCGAGCGTGCCGCCGCGGGGGAGTCCGTCGTCGTGACCTGCTCGGCGCTCAAGCGCGTCTACCGCGACCTGCTGGCCGGCGCCGACCCGTCGGTGGTCTTCTGCGAGCTGCAGGTCCCCGACGAGGTGCTCGCCGACCGCATGGCCCACCGCGAGGGGCACTACATGCCCGCCTCGCTGCTGCGCAGCCAGCTCGACACCCTCGAGGACCTCGCCCCCGACGAGCGGGGGTTCCGGGTCCGGGTGCACGGTGGACCGGCTGACGTGCTCGACGAGGTGCTGCGCCACCTCTGAGCCCGGCGGCCGGGTCGCCCCCGGCGGAGGCGGTGGGCCGGGGTGTGGTTCCGTGGAGGCTGGTGCCGGACCTCGTCCGGTCGTCCGGTCGTCGTCCAGGAGTCGGGCAGGGAGCGTGGTGGACCTCCTCGTGAACCGCCGGGTGACGATCCCGGCCGCCGAGCTGCACGAACGGTTCTCCCGCGCCGGCGGCCCCGGGGGGCAGGGCGTCAACACCACCGACTCCCGGGTCGAGCTGTCCTTCGACCTGGCGCGCTCGCCGTCGGTGCCCGACGACCTGCGGGCCCGTGCGCTGGAACGGCTGCGCGGGCGGCTCGTGGACGGGGTCGTCACGGTCGTCGCCTCGGAGCACCGGGCGCAGCTGCGCAACCGCGCCACCGCCGCGGACCGGCTGCGGGTGCTGCTCGCCGAGGCGTTCGCGCCCGGCCCCCCGGCCCGGCGCGCGACGCGGCCCACGAAGGGGTCCCAGCGCCGCCGGCTGGAGGCCAAGGGCCGTCGCAGCGAGACCAAGCGCCTGCGCCGCGGTCACGACGACTGATCCCCGCCCCCGCGCCGCGGGTCAGGCGTGGGGGAGGCGGAAGCGGCCGTCGTCGAGGGGCTCGACGAGGCCGTCGGCCACCAGTCCGTCCAGGCACCGGGCCCGCTGCGCGGCGTCGTCCCAGCAGGCGGCGAGGTCCGCGGCGGTGACCGGGTCGGGGGAGCCGCGCAGGACCGCCAGCAGCCGGCCCCGCACCTGCCGGTCGGTCCCGGCCCACTTCTGCCCCCGGCGGGCGGGCCCGGTGTGCGGGGGGCGCCCGGCGAGCACCCACGCGCACCGGTCCAGCAGGGGGCACTCGTCGCAGCGGGGGGCGCGCGCGGTGCACACGAGCGCCCCGAGCTCCATGACGGCCACCGCCCAGCGGGCGGCCGTCGCCTCGTCGTCGGGCAGCAGGTCCACGGCCAGCCGGTGCTCGGCCGCGGTGAGCGAGGCGGCGGGCTCGGCGTCGCCGGTGACGGCGCGGGCGTGGACCCGGCGGACGTTGGTGTCGACGACGGCGTGCCGCCGGCCGAAGGCGAAGGAGGCCACCGCGGCCGCGGTGTACGCGCCCACGCCCGGCAGCGCAAGCAGTGCGGCGTGGTCGGCGGGCACCTGCCCGCCGTGCTCGTCGCGGATCGCGACGGCCGCGGCGTGCAGCCGCAGCGCGCGCCGCGGGTAGCCGAGCCGGTCCCACATCCGCACCGCCTCCCCGGGGGGTTCCGCGGCGAGGTCGGCGGGGGTGGGCCAGCGCTCCAGCCACGCCCGCCACTGCGGCAGGACCCGCGCGACGGGGGTCTGCTGCAGCATGACCTCGCTCACCAGCACCCCCCAGGGGGAGCAGGCCGGGTCGCGCCAGGGCAGCACGCGGGCGTGCCCGCTGTACCAGTCGAGCACCCGGGTGTGCAGCGCCGCCCGCGCGGCGGGCCCCTCAGCGGCAGTCGTCACGGCAGTCGTCGCGGCAGTCGTCGCGGCAGTCATCGGGCCGATCGTCGCACGGCGCGCCTCCACCGCCGGGCCGGGACCGACCCCTACCTTCGCTCCGGTGAGCAGCGTCCTGCACCCGGTCGGACCGGAGGACAAGGGCACGTACTGGCGACGACGCCTCGTAGTCATTCTTGCACTCGTAGTGATCGTCGTGCTGGCGGCCCTGGGGGTCCGCGCGCTGACCACCCCCGACGACGCCGCCGCTCAGCAACCGGCGAAGCTCGACCCCAGCACCGTGGCGACCACCACCGACCCCGCCACCGACCCCACGGACGCGCCCACGACGACCCCCACTGCCTCGGGCACCGCGACCGCGACGAGCACCGCCACCAGCAGCGGCGCCTGCTCCGACCAGTCGCTCAAGGCGACCCTGCGCACCAGTGCCACCACCTACGGCCCCGGCAAGGCCCCCAGCCTCGTGCTGACGGTCGAGAACACCTCGCAGACGACGTGCACCGTGGAGACCAGCAGCGCCGTCCGCGTGTTCACCATCACCGACGCCGGTGGGGCGCAGGTCTTCTCCACCGCCGACTGCCAGACGAAGAGCGACTCCGCCACCGACGAGCTCGCCCCCGGCGCCACCCGCTCCAAGACCACCGTCTGGTCGCGCCAGCACTCCGCGGCCGGGTGCCCCACCGGTCAGACCGCGGTCCCCGCCGGCAACTACACCGTCAACGCGAGCTGGGACGGCGTCACGGCCGAGCCCGTCACCTTCGCCCTGACCGACTGAGACCGGCTGGACCCGTCGGGATCAGACGTAGCGTTCGAGGATCGAACTCTCCGCCAGCCGCGACAGCCCCTCGCGCACAGCGCGGGCGCGCTGCTCCCCGACGCCGTCGACGGTCATCAGGTCGTCGATGCTCGCCGCGAGCAGCTTCTGCAGGTCCCCGAACTGGTCGACGAGCCGTTCCACGATCGCCCCGGGCAGGCGCGGGACCCGGTTCAGCAGCCGGAAACCGCGCGGGGACACGGCCGAGTCCAGCGAGTCGCCGCCGACGGAGAAACCCAGGACCCGCGCCACCGAGGCCAGGTCCACCAGGTCGGCGGACTGCAGGCCGGCCAGCGCCTCCAGCACCGCCTCCAGCGGCCCCTCGTGGCGGGAGGCCTCCAGGTAGTCGCGCACGACGAGCTCGCGGTCGGGGCCGACGCCGCCGACGAGCTCGTCGAGCTGCAGGGACAGCAACCGGCCGTCGACGCCGAGCTCGACCACGTAGCCGGAGATCTCGTCGGCGATGCGGGAGACCATCTCGATGCGCTGCACGACCGAGCAGACGTCGCGGACGGTCACGAGGTCCTCGATCTCGAGGGCCGACAGGGTGCCCGTCACCTCGTCCAGGCGGGCGCGGTACCGCTCCAGCGTCTGCAGGGCCTGGTTCGCTCGGCCCAGGATCGCGTCGGACCCCTCCAGCACGTACCGGCGGTTGCCGGTGTAGACCGCCACGATCCGCATCGACTGCGACACGGAGATCACCGGGAAACCGGTCTGCTTGGCGACGCGCTCGGCGGTGCGGTGCCGGGTGCCGGACTCGCTGGTCTCGATCGAGGAGTCCGGGACGAGCTGGACGGCGGCGCGGACGATGCGGGACGCGTCCCGGTCCAGCACGATCGCGCCGTCCATCTTCGCCAGCTCGCGCAGCCGCGTCGCGGAGAACTCGACGTCGAGGGCGAAACCGCCGGTCGACAGGGAGTCCACGAGCCGGTCGAAACCCAGGACGATGAGCGCGCCCGTCCGGCCGCGCAGGATGCGCTCGAGGCCGTCGCGCAGCTCCGTGCCCGGCGCGACGACCGCCAGCGTCGCCCGGAGGACCTCCTCGGGGGTGCGGTCCACCACCGGCCACCTCCGAACCTCACGCCGCGCCCGGGCGGCGTCAACTCGTCACGAACTCTCGCGCGGAGTCTAGCGGGGTACGCGTGTGACGGGTGGGTCGACGCTCAGCCGCGGTCCCGCTCCTCGCGCGGGGACCACTGCCGGACGGTGCGGACGGCGTCCAGCAGGGTCGGGACCTCGACGATCTCGGCCTTCACCTTCAGCCGCGCCACCGCCTCCGCCGTCCCGGGCGGCGCCAGGATCCGCCGCTGCCCCAGGCGGGCGGCCTCGGCGACGCGCTGCCCGAGCATCGTGACGCGCCGGATGTCCCCGGACAGCGACACCTCCCCGACGGCCGCGACGTCCAGCGGCACCGGGAAGCCGCCCGCGGCCGAGGCGATCGCCAGGCACACGGCCAGGTCCCCGCCGGGATCGGTCGAGCGCAGCCCGCCGACGGTCGCGGTGTAGACGTCCTGCTCCCACAGCCGCAGCCCCGCGCTGCCGTCGGTGACCGCGACCAGCATCGTGACGCGGGCCGAGTCCAGGCCGCTGACCCCGCGGCGGGGGTTGGGCGCCTTGGTGTGCGAGACCAGGGCCTGCATCTCGGTGATCAGGGGCCGCCGGCCCTCCACGGTGACGGTCAGGCACGTCCCGGGCACGGGCGCCTCCCGGGAGGCGCGGAACAGCGCGCTCGGGTCGGGGACCTCGACCATCCCGGCGTCGGTCTGCTCGAAGCAGGCGATCTCGTCGGCGGCCCCGTAGCGGTTCTTCACCGTCCGCAGCAGCCGCAGGGTCGTGTGCCGGTCGCCCTCCAGCGCCAGGGTCGTGTCGACCACGTGCTCCAGCGCGCGCGGCCCCGCGACCGTCGACTCCTTGGTGACCTGACCCACGAGGCAGTGCGCGATGCCGCGGGCCTTGGCCAGCCGGGTCAGCGTGGAGGCGACCTCCATCACCTGCGTCACCCCGCCGGCGCGGCCCTCGACGTCGCCGGAGGCCATCGTCTGCACCGAGTCCACGATGACCAGCGCGACGTCGTCGCCGAGGGCGTCCAGGTGCCCGATCGCCTCGGCCAGGTCGTTCGTGTCGGCGAGGTACAGGTGCTCGGACGTGGCGCCGACGCGCCGCGCGCGGGTGGCGATCTGCTCGACGGACTCCTCCCCGGACACGTACAGCACGGGCCGGCCGGTGGAGGCGGCCACCGTGTTCGCCGTCGTCAGCAGCAGCGTGCTCTTGCCCGCCCCCGGTTCCCCGGACAGCAGCAGCACCTGCCCCGGGACCAGCCCCCCGCCCAGGACGCGGTCGAACTCCGCCAGCCCCGTGCTGAGCCGCTCGCGCACCTCGGCGCGGGAGATCTCCGAGATCCGGCGGGCCGGGCGCACCGGGGCCGTGCCGGTGGCCGAGGAGCGCAGCCCGACGACCCGGGCCGCCCCCGCGACCTCCTCGACCGTCCCCCACGCCTGGCACTCCCCGCAGCGGCCGACCCACTTGGCCGTCGTCCACCCGCACTCGGCGCACTTGTACGAGGGGCGGGGCGGCTTCGCGGTGGTCTTGGCAGGCACCTGCGCACCGTAGGCGGCGGGTACGACACGGCCCCCCCACCGGTGCCGGTGGAGGGGCCGTGTCGGAGCGCCGGGCGAGCCCGGGAGGTGGTCAGGAGGCGTACAGCAGCTTCATCGTCGTCATGAGGATGCCCAGGACGGCCAGCACGAAGCTCGGCACGAAGGCGAGGATCGCGGCGCCGATGCTGTCGGTCTTGCGGTACAGCAGGTACGCGGAGAAGACCATGATCAGCGAGCCGACGAGCGTGAAGGCCAGCCCGATCGCGATCCGCGAGCCCGGCGCCGACTCGTAGGGGTCGGCCCCCAGCAGCAGCAGCGGCACGAGCGCGGACACGACGACGCCGACGACCCAGATGCCCAGGGCGACGACGGTGCCGCTGCTGGGCTTGGACCAGCGGATCGGGGCGATGGCCCGTTGTTCCTCGTGCCGGGTCGGCGGGGTGGCGTGCGCGCTCATGCCCCCATCATCCACGGTCCGGGCCCGCCGCGGCGACCCAGGGCGGCGCGCCGCCGGTGCGCCGCCCGGGTGAGGCCCCCTCCGGTCGCGCCCCCGGCCCGTCGACACCCCGGGGGTGAGCCGACCGCGACGAGCCGCCCCGCTCCTGCCCGCCCCCTTCGACGCCGGGCTGGAGCGGGAGTACGCGGCGGTCCGCAACGCCGCCCGCGCGCGCTGGTTCACGCCCACCGCGCTGCTCGGGCTCGCCTGCTTCGACGCCTACGCCCTCGTCGACCTCGCCCTGGCCCCGCAGGTCCTGGCGCTGTCGCTGACGCTGCGGCTGGCCGTCGTCACCCCCGTCGTGCTGCTGGGGCTGTGGTGGCGCGCCCGCCGGCTGCGCGAGCGTCCCGCCGCCGGGATCGACGGGCCGTTCGTCACCGCGGCCGCCGCGCTCGTCGTGCTCGTCCTGGCCCTCGTCCAGCACAGCGCCCCCGGCGCCCTGGGCGGGGCCTACTTCGCCGGGTCCTTCGTCGTCGTCGTCTTCTTCGGCACGATGCTGCGCAACGACGTCCGCTGGTCGGCGACCTGCCTGGTCACGATGCTCGCGGCCTTCGCCTGGGGCCAGAACCTCGTCGGCGCCGAGGCGGGGGCGACCGCGGTCGCCGCGCTGCTCGCCGTCGCGGTCAGCGGCGCCTTCGGGCTCGTCACCGCCGCCACCGTCGAGCGCGGCGACCGCGCCCGGTTCACGGCCCGCCGCCGCGAGCGGGAGCTGGCCGCCGAGCGCGAGCGCCTCCTCGCCGCGCTCGCCGAGGCCGCCGTCCGCGACGAGCTCACCGGCCTGCTGAACCGCCGCGGCCTGCTGGAGCGGGCCCCGCTGCACCGGCCCGTGGGCGTCCTGGTCCTCGACGTCGACCACTTCAAGGCCTACAACGACCGCTTCGGGCACCCGCAGGGCGACCGCTGCCTGGCGCTGGTGGCCGCGACCCTGGCCGCCCACGCGCGCCCCGGGGACGTCGTGGCGCGGCTGGGCGGGGAGGAGTTCGTCGTCCTCCTCGACGCCGACGGTGACCGTGACGGTGACGGCGACGAGGTCCTGGCCGCCGGGGAGCGGCTGCGCGCCGCCGTGCGCGACCTCGCGGTGCCCGCCGGGGACGGGCGCGTCGTCACCGTCAGCGTCGGCGCCGCCACCGGCCCGTGGGAGAGCGCGCTGGGGACCGCCGACCAGGCCCTGTACGCGGCCAAGGCGGCCGGGCGGGACACCGTCGTGAGGCAGGGGGTCGCGGCGTGAACCGCGCGCGGTGGGTGCGGCCCGGGGGAGCGCCGGACCGCCGCGGCGCGGGCGGTCGCGTTCAGAACGGGCGGTGCCGCAGCACCACGGCGTAGTCGACGCGGGTGCCCGCGTGCTCGGCGAGGACCGCGTCGGCCAGCCGCGGGGTGAACTCGATGCGCACCACGGCCTCCAGGTCGGCGCGGGAGTCGAACTCCCACGCCACGTCCAGCCGTTCGGTCGACCAGCCGCGCCGGGTGAAGAACCGGTCCACGGCGACCGCGTCGTAGCCCGGCAGCGACCGGGAGAACCAGCGCCCGAACGTCGAGCGGGTGGCGTCGTTGTCGACGACGAACGCCGTCCCGCCGCGCCGCACGACCCGGTCCAGCTCGGCCAGCCCCGGTTCGCACCCGGGCCCGAAGAAGTAGGCCCAGCGGGCGTGCACGACGTCGACGCTCGCGTCCGGCAGCGGCAGCGCACCCGCCTCGCCGTGCAGGACCCGCACCCCCGGCAGCCCGCGGACGCGGTGCAGCGCGCGGCGCAGCAGCGGCGGGTGCGGTTCGACGCCCGTGACCGACCGGGCGGTGGCCGCGAACCGGGGCAGGTGGAAACCCGTCCCGCAGCCGACGTCGAGGACGTCGAGCCCGGCCCAGTCGTGGACCCGGCGCATCGCGGCCTCGATCAGCTGACCGCGGTCGACGGCGAGGTTCTCGAGCTCGTACACGTCCGGGGAGCCCCAGACGTTGGGGCTGGGGATGACGGTGCTCACCGGGCGCCCCTCACCCCGGCGGGCGCAGACCGGCGCGGGCCCGGTCGGCGGGGTGGACGGTCAGCGGCAGCAGCCGGCGGTGCACCGACCCCGCGCGGGTGCGGGCCACCAGCGCCTCGCAGTGCCGGGCCAGCTCCTCGTAGGGGGCGTCGCCGATCATCTCCCGCAGCTCGTTCTCGCAGCTGCGGAACACCGGCCGCTGCCCGACGTGGGCGGCGGGGTTGCCCGTGCAGTACCAGTCGAGGTCGTGCCCGCCCTCGCCCCAGCCGCGGCGGTCGTACTCGGCGATGCTGACCTCGAGGTACTCGGTGCCGTCGCCGCGGGTCACCGTCCGGTAGGAGCGCTTCAGCGGCAGCTGCCAGCAGACGTCGGGCTTGTACTCCAGCGGGTCCACGCCGTCGCGCAGGGCCTGCAGGTGCAGCGCGCAGCCCGCGCCGGCGGGGAACCCGGGGCGGTTGGCCAGGACGCAGCCGCCCTCGTGGACGCGGGTCTTGCGGGCCCCGTCCTCCACCTCGGTCCAGCCGTGCGCGCGCCCCTCGTCGTGGAACTGCCAGACCTCCGGGGTCAGCCGGGCCACGACCCGCGCGACGCGCTCCTCGTCGGCGTCCTCGGTGAAGTGCGCGCCGAGGGCGCAGCAGCCGACGTCGGGGCGGTCGGCGTAGATGCCGGGGCAGCCGGCGCCGAAGATGCACGTGTAGTCGCTCGTGAGCCACGTCAGGTCGACGCGGTACACGGTCGCGGGCTGCTGCTCGGGGTCGGCGGGGTCCGTGGCGTCCGCGACGTCCTGCGGGTCGGGGAACTCCAGCCACAGGCGGGCGGTGTCCAGCGGGGTCTCGACGCTCACCGGTGCAGGGTAAGCACGCCGCGCGGCCCGCCGGTGCGCCTCGCGCCCGTCCGGAGCACCGCGCCGGGGCCAGTAGGGTCGCGGCGTGCGCTTGGGTGTCCTGGACGTGGGCAGCAACACTGTCCACCTGCTGATCGTCGATGCCCACCCGGGGGCCCACCCCCTGCCGGCGAACTCGCTGCGCCGGCTGCTGCGGCTGGCCGAGCACCTCACCCCCGACGGCGCGATCGACGACTCCGGGGTCGCCGCCCTCACCAGCGCCGTCACCGCCGCGACCGCGGCCGCCGAGGACGCCGGGGTCGAGGAGCTGCTGGCCTTCGCGACCTCCGCCGTGCGCGAGGCCGTCAACGGCGAGCAGGTGCTCGACCACGTCGAGGCCCGGACCGGGGTCCGCCTGCAGGTCCTGCCCGGCACCGCCGAGGCCGACCTGACGTTCCTGGCCGTGCGCCGCTGGTTCGGCTGGTCCTCCGGCCGGCTGCTCGGCCTCGACATCGGCGGCGGCTCCCTGGAGATCGCCGCCGGGCTCGACGAGGCCCCCGACGTCTCCTTCTCGCTGCCGCTGGGGGCCGGCCGGCTGACCCGCGACCGGCTCGCGGGGGACCCGCCGCCGGCCGAGGCCGTGCGCGACGTGCGCCGCTACGTCCGGCAGCAGATCGCCTCCCGCGTGCGCGACGTCACCCGCGCCGGGACCCCCGACCGGGTCGTGGTGACGTCGAAGACGTTCCGCAGCCTGGCCCGGCTGACCGGCGCGGCCCCCGCCGAGGAGGGCCCGATGGTGCGCCGGGTGCTGCGGCGCGACGACCTGGCCCCCTGGGTCCCGCGGCTGGCGGAGATGACGTTCAAGCAGCGCGCCGAGCTGCCCGGCGTCAGCGAGGAGCGCGCCCCGCAGCTGCTGGCCGGGGCGCTGGTGGCCGAGGCCGCGTTCGAGCTGCTGGGCGTCGAGGAGGCCCTCGTGTGCCCCTGGGCGCTGCGCGAGGGGATCATCCTGCGCCGCCTGGACGCCTTCACCGCCGACAGCGCGGCGGGGTCGGGTCTCTAGCGTGGTGGGCACGGACCTCGCGCCCGCGCAGGGGCGGATCGCGGTCGGTCTCTCGACCTCCTGCTCCTACCCGGAGTCGACGACGGCGGCGTTCGAGATCGCCGCCCGGCTCGGCTACGACGGCGTGGAGGTCCTGGTCTGGACCGACCCGGTGAGCCAGGACGCGGCCGCGCTGCACCGCCTCGTGGAGCACTACGGCGTGCCCGTCGTGTCGGTGCACGCCCCGACGCTGCTGCTGACGCAGGGCACCTGGGGCCGGGACCCGTGGGGGAAGCTGGAGCGTTCCGCCGAGCTCGCCGCCTCCCTGGGGGCCGGTACCGTCGTGGTGCACCCGCCGTTCCGCTGGCAGCGCGAGTACGCCGCCGGGTTCGTCGACGGCGTCGCGGCGCTGGAGGACCGCACGGGCGTGGTCATGGCCGTGGAGAACATGTTCCCCTGGCGCGCCCGGGGCCGTGAGCTCGTCGCCTACGCGCCGGGCTGGGACCCCACCGGCGTCGGCTACCGGCACCTCACCCTCGACTACTCGCACGCCGCGACGGCCGGCCAGGACTGCGCCGAGCTGACCCGCGCCTTCGGCGACCGGCTCGCGCACGTGCACCTGTGCGACGGCACCGGGTCGGTCAAGGACGAGCACCTGGTGCCCGGCGACGGCTCCCAGCCCGTCGCGGCGGCGCTGGCCGCGCTGGCGCGCGGCGGTTTCGGCGGCACGGTGGTCGCCGAGGTGAACACCCGCCGGGCCCGCGGCCGCGCGGCGCGCGAGAGCGCGCTGACCCGCACCCTGGAGTTCGCCCGCGAGCACCTGGCCCGGGCGCCGGGAGCCACCGCGTGAGCGGGACGGGGACGGCGGACGAGACGACCGACGGGAAGGTGCAGGCGTGAGGCTGGCTCTGGTGGGTGCGGGGGTCATGGGGCAGACGCTCCTGGGCGGGCTGCTGCGCGCCGGTCGCGACCCGGACGAGGTCCTGGTCGTGGACCGCCGCGCCGGGCGCGGGCAGGAGCTGCACGAGCGGTTCGGGGTGCGCGTCGTCGACGACGTCGCCGCCGTCCGCGGGGCCCGGACGGTGCTGCTGGCGGTCAAGCCGCAGGACCTGCCGGCCCTGCTGGACTCGATCGCGCCGCACCTGTCCGACGACGCCCTCGTGGTCTCCCTCGCGGCCGGCGTCACGACGGCCGCGATCGAGGCCCGGCTGCGCGCCGGCACCGCGGTCGTGCGGGTCATGCCGAACACCCCCTCCCTGGTCGACGAGGGCATGGCGGCGCTCGCGGCGGGCGCGGCCTGCGCGGACTCCCAGCTGGCCGAGGCCGAGGACCTGCTGCGCTCGTGCGGGCGGACGGTCGTGCTGGCCGAGAAGCACCTGGACGCGGTGACGGCGCTGAGCGGGTCCGGCCCGGCGTACGTCTTCTACGTGGTGGAGGCCATGGTCGAGGCGGGGGTGCTGCTGGGGCTGCCGCGGGCGACGGCGACCGAGCTGGTCGTGCAGACCGTCGTGGGGGCCGGGGCGATGCTGCGCGAGACGGGGCAGCACCCGACGGTGCTGCGCGAGCAGGTCACCTCACCGGCCGGGACGACCGCGGCGGCGTTGCGGCAGCTGGACGACTCCGGGGTGCGGGCGGCCCTGATCTCCGCGGTGGAGGCCGCCGCGGACCGGTCGAAGCAACTGTCGGGGAGCTGACGTGTCCGAACCGTCGCGCGACGAGGTGCAGGTCGTCTGGGACCCGGTGTTCAACGGCTACGACTTCGGCCGCTGGCACCCGATGGCGCCGATCCGGCTGGAGCTGACGGCCCGGCTGTGCGCGCAGCTGGGGCTGTTCGACCGGCCGGGGGTGAGGGTCGTGGGCGCCGAGCCGGCCGACGACGAGCTCCTGACGACGGTCCACGACCGCGCGTACGTCGAGGCCGTCAAGGCCGCCTCGGCGGACCCGCGGCAGGCCCAGGAGGTCTTCGGCCTGGGCACCGAGGACGACCCCGCGTTCCCGGGCATGCACGAGGCGGCGGCCCGGATCGTGGGCGGGTCGGTCGACCTGGGCCGGGCGCTGGTGGCCGGGCGGGTGCGGCACGGCGTCAACTTCACCGGTGGCATGCACCACGCGAAACCGGGCTGCGCCAGCGGCTTCTGCGTCTACAACGACGCGGCGGCGGCCATCGTGGCGATGCTGCGCGAGGGGGCCGAGCGGATCGTCTACGTCGACCTGGACTGCCACCACGGCGACGGCACGGAGGCGGCGTTCTGGGACGACCCGCGGGTGCTGACGGTCAGCGTCCACGAGTCCGGGACCACGCTGTTCCCGGGGACGGGGTTCGCCGACGAGCTGGGCGGGCCGGACGCGCTGGGCGGCGCGGTGAACCTGGCCCTGCCGGCCCGGACGGGCGACGCGGGCTGGCTGCGCGCGGTGCACGCCGTCGTGCCTCCGCTGGTGCGGGCGTTCGCCCCGGACGTCCTGGTGACCCAGCACGGCTGCGACACGCACACCCTGGACCCGCTGGGGCACCTGCAGGTGTCGGTGGACGCGCAGCGGGTGGCGGCGGCGTCGATGCACGCGCTGGCCCACGAGGCGAGCGGGGGCCGCTGGCTGGCGCTGGGCGGCGGGGGGTACGAGGTCGTCGACGTGGTGCCGCGGACGTGGGCCCACCTGGTCGCGGAGGCGTCGGGGCAGCCGCTGGCGCCGGGCACGCCGCTGCCCGCGGCGTGGCGCGCGCACGTGCGGGAGGCGTTCGGCCGGGAGGCCCCGCCGACGATGACGGACGGTGAGCCCGGGACGTTCACGGGCTGGGAGTCGGGCTACGACCCGGACGACGCGGTGGACCGGGCGATCCTCGCGACGCGGCGGGCGGCGTTCCCGCTGCACGGCCTGGACCCGGACTTCGACTGAACGGCCCGGGAATTTACGGAGCGTAAGTGCTGGTCACGGCCTGTTTAGATCACTCTGTGTGACTTTTCGGACACGGAGATCTTCCACGCACGTCACACGTGCCCCTACAGTGGACTGTGAACGCGCCCCCACCGGGCCGTCCGCGGGGGACGGTGCGCAACGGCGCGCGAACTGAAGGGTGCTGTGGGGATGCCTGAGGATCGCCCGCTGTCCGAGGTCCGGTTCCTGACCGTGGCCGAGGTCGCGTCGATGATGCGCGTGTCGAAGATGACGGTGTACCGCCTGGTGCACAACGGGGAGCTGCCCGCCGTGCGGGTCGGCCGCTCCTTCCGCGTGCCCGAGGACGCCGTCCACGAGTACCTGCGCCAGTCCTACATCGACACGGCCTGAGGGGCGGGGACGTCGGCGCGCGACACTCCGGGCGCGCGCGGGCAGGTAGACTCGGGAACGGTCTGCCGCTCACGGGCGGCACGTCCGTCCGCCGGTGGTCCTCCCGCAGTCCGGGTGGCCGCCGGGTCGACGGGCAAGCAACCAGCCGTATCGAGTGAGCGAGGACCCCTTGGGCTCTGTCATCAAGAAGCGTCGCAAGCGCATGGCGAAGAAGAAGCACCGCAAGCTGCTCCGCCGCACGCGCCACCAGCGCCGCAACAAGAAGTGATGTGCTGAAGGGCGGGCCCCCGGTCGGGGGCCCGCCCTTCGTGCGTCCGGGGGGCGACCGCCCCGGCCGGTCAGGTGCAGGTGACGGCGGGGACGGCGGTGCTGCCGGTCGCGGCGAGCTGGTAGCCGAACGTCGTCGTGCCGCCGGCGGCCAGCGACCCGTTGTACGGCAGGTTGCGCACCGTCAGGGTCCGGCCCGACTGCGTCCAGGAGCCGTTCCACAGGTTCGTCACCGTCTGCCCCGCGGGCAGCGTCGCGACGGCCGTCCAGCCCGTGCGGGCGTCGGTGCCGTTGGTGACGGTGACGGTCTGCACGGCGCCGCCGTCCCAGGCCGCCTCGGTGCGGGGCACCGCCGAGCAGACCGGGCGGCCCGACGTCGGGCGGGTCGAGCGGGTCACGGTCGGCACGGCCGTCGCGGTGGGCGCGGCGGTGGGCGTCCCGGTGGCGGGCGCGGTGGGCGTGGTCGTCGCCGTCGGCGCGGGCGCCGCCGGACCGGTGCCGGCGGAGAACGACGTCACCGCCAGGCCCGTCCCGCCGGTCCACGGCTCGAACCCGGCCTGCACGCTCGTGAGGTACCAGGAGCGGTCCACCCAGCCGCGGGCGAGGGCGTCGTCGAAGAAGGTGCTCACCGCGAACTCCAGCGTCGCCGTCGGCGTCTGCCGGACGTAGGAGACGACGTTCCAGCCGGTGTTGCCGAACCAGACGTCCCAGGTCGCGCCGGCCAGCGTCACGGTGCCGACCTTGCTGCCGACCGGCTGCGGGCGGCCGGCGTGGTTGAGCCACACCATGACCTCGGCGCCGGTGTTCTGGCCGTCGGTGCGCGGTGTCGGGTCGAACCACAGGTCGTACGCGGCGTCCCACTCGCCCCTCGCGGGGTAGGTCATGGCCACGCTCGTCCGGATCGAGCCGAACGTGCTGCCGGCGGCCGGCACGGGGGAGAACCCGGGCGTGCAGTCCGCGTAGTGGCAGCCCCAGTAGATCGACGGGTAGCTCTTGGGCGCACCGGTCGTGGGGGCGGTGCCGTCGGCCCGCGTGACCGTGAACCCGGTGGCGGTGGGCTCGATGCACTGCTGGGCCGAGGTGCCCCACCGGTTGTTCTGGATGCGGTAGCGGCCGTCGGCGGTGGTCGCCTTGGCGTACTGGTCGCACAGCGCCGTCGCGGCGGCCGCCGGCGGGGTGTCCAGGGCGGCGACGGTGGTGGCGGCGCCCGCGACGAGGGCGGTGACGGCCGCGACCGCCCCGATCCGGGGTCCGACGGTGGCGGCGAGGGCACGGGCGCTGGGCACCCCGCTGTCTCGGTCCCCGGGCCCGGCACCTTGAGGGCTGCAGGGTGTGGTGTGCGTCACACTCACTTCCTCACCGGCGGCGGGCCAGGCCGGCGACGACCACGACGACGGCGGCGCCCGCGGCCACGCCCCGGACGGGGACCGTCCAGCGGGCCAGGTGCCACCACGAGCGGAACTCGTGGACGGGCCAGGCGTGCGCGGCGGCGTGCCGCCGCAGGGCGCGGTCGGGGTTCACGGCCGCGGGCGAGCCGACCAGCGTGAGCAGCGGCAGGTCGTTGGCGGAGTCGGAGTAGGCGGCGCAGCGCCGCAGGTCGAAGCCGTGGCGCTGCGCCAGGGCGCGCACGGCGTCGGCCTTGGCCTGCCCGTGCAGGGGCTCGCCGAGCAGCCGCCCGGTGTAGGTGCCGTCGACCGACTCGGCGACCGTGCCGAGGGCGCCGGTCATGCCCAGGCGCCGGGCGACGACGTCGGCCAGCTCGACGGGGGCGGCCGTGACGAGCCAGACGGGCGTGCCCGCGCGCAGGTGCTCCCGGGTCAGGGCCCGGGTGCCGGCGCTGACGTCGGCCTCGAGGTGCTCGTCCCAGACCTCCTCGCCGATCCGCCGGATCTCGGCCGTGGTGTGCCCGGCCACGAAGGCCAGCGCCAGCTCGCGGACCTCGCCCAGGTGCCCGAGGTGCTCGCCGCGCAGCGCGAAGTGCGCCGCCCGGCGGGCGAAGCGCTGCAGCTCGCGGCGGGAGAAGAAGCCGCGCGCGGCCAGGCCGCGGGCGAGGTGGAACAGCGAGGCCCCGCGGACCACCGTGCCGTCGAGGTCGAAGAACGCCGCGTCGACCCGTGGGCCCACCGCGCCGACCGGTGCTGGGCTGCGGCGGGGCACTGCGGCATCGTAGGCCGCGACGACGGCGGGAGGGGGACGCGTGGCCGAGGTGGGCGAGCGCGCCGACGCGCGGGTGGTGCTGGTCTCGCGGGTGGGCTGCCACCTGTGCGACGCCGGTCGCGAGGTCGTGCGCGCGGTCGCGGCGGCCGAGGGCGTCGCATGGGCCGAGGTCGACGTGGACGCCGACCCCGACCTGCTGCGGCGGTTCTCCGACAAGGTCCCGGTGGTGCTCGTCGACGGCGCCGAGCGCGACTTCGGGCGGCTGGACGCGGAGCGGCTGCGCGCGGCGCTGGCCGGTCGCCGCTGGTGGCGCCGCCGGCGGTCCTGACGGGCGTCGCCGTCAGTCAGGTGAGCCTCACCTACCTGTGAAGCCGCAGCTCAGGGGCACGTGGCGCTCGTCACGCCCACCCGCCACGACTTTGTGCATGGGTTCACAAGAGCCTAGGCTGCTGGCGCACGACCAGGGCTCCCGGGTCCCTCCGGAGCCTGGAACGACGCGTACGAGGATGCCGGTCTGACCGCTGTGGACGAGGACGACGTGGGGACGGTCGACGTACCCGAAGCGACCGTGGCGCGACTGCCCCAGTACCTGCGCGCGCTGTCCGTCCTGGCCGACGCCGGGCTGCGGACGGTGTCCTCCGACGCCCTCGCCGAAGCCGTCGGCGTCGGGTCGGCCAAGCTCCGCAAGGACCTGTCCCACCTCGGCAGCTACGGCATCCGCGGCGTCGGCTACGACGTGACCGAGCTGCACCGGCGCATCGCCGACCACCTCGGCCAGACCACCCCGTGGAACGTCGTCATCATCGGCATCGGCAACCTCGGCCACGCCCTCGCCGGGTACGGCGGCTTCGCCAGCCGCGGCTTCCGGGTCGTCGGCCTGTTCGACGACGGCGCCGGGGTCGTCGGCGAGGTCGTCAACGGCCTGCGGGTGCGCCCGCTCGCCGACCTCCCCCTCGCCGTGCGCCCCGGCGAGCCCACCATCGGAGTGCTCGCCGTCCCGGCCGAGCACGCCCAGGCCGTCTGCGACCGGCTCGTCAGCGCCGGTGTCACCAGCGTCCTGAACTTCGCCCCGACCGTGCTGCGCGTCCCCGCCGACGTGGACGTGCGCAAGGTCGACCTCGCCTCGGAGCTCCAGATCCTCGCCTTCCACGCCCAGCGCCGCGCGGTGCGCACGAACACCCCCGCGATCGTCCCCGCCGCCGCCGGGGCACCGGTGAGCGAGCGGATCGGGGAGGTGGTCTGAGTGGCGCTCATGGTGGTCGGCCTGTCGCACCGCACGGCCTCGCTGGACGTCCTGGAGCGCGCCAGCTTCGACGCCGCGGCCGCGGCCGAGGTCGTCGACGCCCTGACGGCCTCCCCGCACGTCGACGAGGTCTTCGTGCTGTCGACGTGCAACCGCGTCGAGCTGTACTGCGACGTCTCCCGCTTCCACGGCGCGGTCGCCGACGTCGGTGACGCGCTGTGCCGCCGCATCGGCCTCGGGGTCGACCAGCTCGGCGAGCAGCTGTACGTCCACTACGAGGACGCCGGCGTCGAGCACCTGTTCCGGGTGGCGTGCGGGCTGGACTCCATGGCCGTCGGCGAGAGCCAGATCCTCGGCCAGCTGCGGCTGGCGCTGCGGGACCTGCACGAGCGCGGCCTGGCCGGCGGCGCGCTGGACCGGCTGCTGCAGAGCGCCCTGCGCGTCGGCAAGCGCGCGCACTCCGAGACCGGGCTGGACGCCGCCGGGGCCTCCCTCGTCGACGCCGCCCTCACCCGCGCCGCCGGGGTCGTCGGCGGCCCGCTGGCCGGGCGCCGGGCCCTGGTCGTGGGCGCCGGGGCCATGAGCGCCCTCGTCGCGACGACCTTCGCGCGCGCCGGCCTCGACGTCGTCGTCGCCAACCGCAGCCCCGAGCGCGCCCAGCGCCTGGCCGCCGCCGTCGGCGGTCGCGCCGTCGGGCTGGAGGACCTGCGCGCCGAGGTCGCCGCCGCCGACGTCGTCACCAGCTGCACCGGGGCCCTCGGGCACGTCCTGGACGTCGCGATCGTCGCCGCCGCGCTGCTGGACCGGCCCGGGCGCCCGCTGTTCGTGGCCGACCTCGCCCTGCCCCGCGACGTCGACCCCGAGGTCGCGACGCTGCCGGGCGTGCACCTGGTCGACCTGGAGGGGCTGGGCGCGGACCTGGCCGCCTCGGCCGTCGCCGACGACCTGCGGTCGGTGCGCGCCATCGTCCGCGAGGAGGTCGCCGCGCACGCCGCGTCCCTGCGCGCCGCCGACGTCGCCCCCACGGTCGTGGCGCTGCGGGCCCAGGCCCGGCACGTCGTCGACGTCGAGATGCGCCGCCTGGGCAGCCGCGTCGCCCTGGACGACACCGTCCGCGCCGAGGTCGACCGCACGGTGCACCGCATCGTGGAGAAGCTGCTGCACACCCCCACGGTGCGCGTGAAGGAACTGGCCGAGGCCCCCGGGGGCGTCGGGTACGCCGCCGCGCTGCGGGCGCTGTTCGACCTCGAGGTCGGTGCCGGTGGCGGTGGCGGCCTGCCCGGGGACGCCCCGCTGTCGGGGACCGTCGCCGACGCCGTCGGACGCGTGTCGTGACGCGGGTCCTCCGGCTCGGCACCCGGCGCAGCGCGCTGGCGACCACCCAGAGCTCCTGGGTGGCCGACCTGCTGCGCGCCAACGGGTTCGACGTCGAGCTCGTGGAGGTCACGACCCGCGGCGACGTGGACCGCGCGCCGCTGGCGCAGATCGGCGGCACCGGCGTCTTCGTCTCGGCGCTGCGCGACGCACTGCTGGCCGGCGAGGTCGACCTGGCCGTGCACTCCCTCAAGGACCTGCCCACGACCGCCGCCGACGGGCTCGCCCTGGCCGCCGTCCCCGAGCGCGAGGACCCGCGCGACGCGCTGGTCGCCGCCGGGGGCCGCACGCTGGCCGAGCTGCCCGCCGGTGCCCGCGTCGGGACGGGCTCACCGCGCCGGCAGGCCCTGCTGCGGGCCCTGCGCCCCGACGTCGAGGTCGTCGCGATCCGCGGCAACGTCGACACCCGCGTCGGCTTCGTGACCTCCGGGGAGCTCGACGCCGTGGTCCTGGCCGCCGCCGGGCTCACCCGGCTGGGCCGGGCCGGCGACATCACGGAGCTGTTCGCCCCCGACGTGTACGTCCCGGCCCCCGGGCAGGGGGCGCTGGCCGTGGAGTGCCGCGCCGACGACGACGCCGTCCTGACCGCGCTGGCCGCCCTCGACGCGCCCGCCGTGCGGCGGGCCGTCGCGGCCGAGCGCCAAGTGCTGGCCTCGCTGGAGGCGGGGTGCTCGGCCCCCGTCGGCGCCCACGTCGCGGCGGGGACGCTGCACGTGGCCGTCCAGGACCCCGCGGGGGCGCTGGTGCGGCGCGCCCGCGCGTTCACGGCTGTCCCCGACGAGGCGTCCGCGCGTAGGTTGGGCGCCGACGTTGCTCGCGACCTCCTGGCGCGCGAACTGCGCCCCCCGCACACCACGCCGGGGCCCGTCGCGGCCACGGCGGAGAACCACCCCCAGGACCGTCGTGACGACGGTCCACGTCCCGATCCGGAGAGTGGCTCGTGAGCACGATGACGAACAGCCCCCTGGTCGCCGAGCCGGTGCACCCGCCGGTCGAGGCCGCCGCGGGCGCTCCCGAGGTGAGCGTCCTGACCGAGGTGGTCGACGCGAAGAGGGTTCGCGACGAGGTGCCCGCGCAGTCCCGGTCGAAGAAGTCGTCCACCCGGGCCGGCGCGAAGGCCGCCAAGGGGACCGACAAGGGGTCGGAGAAGACCACCGGCAGGGAGCTGGGGCACGTCTCGTTCGTCGGGGCGGGGCCGGGCGACCCGGGCCTGCTGACCGTCCGCGCGGTCGACCTGCTCGCCGCGGCCGACGTCGTCGTGCTCGACCAGGCCAGCCGGGAGGACCTCGTCGCGCGGTTCGGCCGGGACGGCGTCGAGGTCGTCGACGCCGGGTTCGGCGGGGACGGTCAGCCGCTGACCCGCGCGCACCGCGCCAAGCTCGTCGTGAAGGCCGCCAAGGCCGGTGGCCGGGTCGTGCGGCTCATGGACGGCGACCCGTCCACGTTCACCGGGCTGGTCGACGAGGTCGCCGCCTGCCGCAGGGCGGGGGTGTCCTTCGACGTCGTCCCGGGCGTCTCAGCCGTCAACGCGGTGCCCGCGTACGCCGGGGTGCCGATGACGACGCCGGGCACGTCCAGCCTCAACGTCGTCCACCCCGCGGGCCGGTCCCTGGACTGGTCCCGGCACGCCGACGCCGACGCCACGGTCGTCGTCCTGGGCACCGGCGACGACATCGCCGAGGCCGCCCGCGGGCTGCTGGCCGCCGGCCGGTCCGCGGCGACGCCCGTCGCGCTGACCTCGCACGGCACGACGACCACCCAGACCACCACCACCGCGACCCTGGGCACTCTCGAGGCGGCCGCCGCGGTGCTCGACGGGTCCCCGACCACGGCCGTCATCGGTGACGTCGTCGCGCTGCGCGAGCAGAACTCCTGGTACGAGACGAAACCGCTGTTCGGCTGGCGGGTCCTGGTGCCGCGCACCAAGGAGCAGGCCGGGGGCATCACCGGGCGGCTGTCCGAGCACGGCGCCACCGCGGAGGTCGTGCCGACCATCTCCGTGGAGCCGCCACGGACCCCGCAGCAGATGGAGAAGGCCGTCAAGGGCCTGGTGACCGGCCGCTACGAGTGGATCGGGTTCACCTCCGTCAACGCCGTGAAGGCGGTGCGGGAGAAGTTCACCGAGTACGGCCTCGACGCCCGCGCGTTCTCCGGGCTGAAGGTCGCCGCGGTCGGCGGGGTGACGGCGGACGCCCTGCGCGAGTGGGGGATCGAACCGGACCTGCTGCCGTCGGGGGAGCAGTCCGCGGCCGGTCTGCTCGACGCGTGGCCGCCGTACGACGACGTGCTGGACCCCATCAACCGGGTGTTCCTGCCGCGCGCCGACATCGCCACCGACACCCTCGTGGCCGGGCTGGTCGAGAACGGCTGGGAGGTCGACGACGTCACCGCGTACCGGACGGTGCGCGCCGCGCCGCCGGCCGCGCCGGTGCGCGACGCCATCAAGACCGGCGCGTTCGACGCGGTGGTCTTCACGTCGAGCTCGACGGTCCGCAACCTCGTCGGGATCGCCGGGAAGCCGCACCCGTCGACCGTCGTGGCCTGCATCGGCCCGGCGACGGCGAAGACCGCCGAGGAGCACGGCCTGCGCGTCGACGTCCTCGCCGCCGAGCCGAGCGCGGCCTCCCTCGTCGAGGCGCTGGCCTCGTACGGGCAGGGCCTGCGCGCCGCGGCCGTCGAGGCGGGCGAGCCCGTCCTGCGGCCCAGCCAGAAGAAGTCCTCGGCGCGCCGCCGGGCGCGCTGAACCCGATCGAAGGAGTTCCCCCGTGGTGCAGCTGCCGATCCGTCCGCGTCGTCTGCGTTCCACCGCGGCGATGCGCCGGCTGGTGACGGACGTGCACCTGCGCCCGGGGGACCTCGTCCTGCCCGTGTTCGTGCGGGAGGGCATCACGCAGGCGCAGCCGATCCGCACGCTGCCCGGGGTCGTGCAGCACACGCGCGAGTCGCTGGTGGTCGCGGCGAAGGACGCCGTCGCGGCGGGCCTGGGCGGGATCATGCTGTTCGGGGTGCCCGAGCGGCTGGACGCCACCGGCTCGGGGGCCGACGACCCCGACGGCATCCTCAACGTGGCGATCGCGGACGTGCGCGAGGCCGTCGGCGACGACCTCGTCGTGATGGCCGACCTGTGCCTGGACGAGTTCACCGACCACGGCCACTGCGGGGTGCTGGACTCCCGCGGCCGCGTCGACAACGACGCCACCCTGGAGCGGTACGCCTCGATGGCGCTGGCGCAGAGCACCGCGGGGGCGCACGTCCTGGGGCCCAGCGGGATGATGGACGGGCAGATCGGGGTCCTGCGCGAGGCGCTGGACACCAACGGCTTCGACGAGGTCGCGCTGTTCGCGTACGCCGTGAAGTACGCCAGCGGTTTCTACGGCCCGTTCCGCGAGGCCGTGAACTCCCAGCTCAAGGGCGACCGGCGCACCTACCAGCAGGACCCGGCGGCGAACGTCTCCGAGGCGCTGCGCGAGGTCCGGCTCGACCTCGACGAGGGCGCCGACATGGTCATGGTGAAACCCGGCCTGCCGTACCTGGACGTGCTGCGCGCCGTCGCCGACGTCGCCGACGTGCCGGTGGCGAGCTACCAGGTGTCGGGGGAGTACGCGATGGTCGAGTTCGCCGCGCAGGCCGGGGCGGTGGACCGCGAGCGGGTGGCGCTGGAGTCGCTGCTCGCGCTGCGCCGCGGCGGGGCGTCGATCGTCCTGAGCTACTGGGCGCTGGAGGCGGCGCGCGACTGGCTGGGCTGACGCCGCAACCTTCAACGCCCGTACCGCCTGTGCAAGCATGAAGGGTCAACCTCGCACGGAGGCACCTGCTGTGCAGGGTCGTCTCCGGTGGCCACCTCCGAGGACGCGTCGTGGCCCGCCGGTGGTGAGACTGGTCTGCCCGCTCGTGACCGCCGGTCCGGGCCGTACCGCACCTACCTCCCGGACCCCCTGGGGTACCGCCCCCTGGTCATCGACCCGAGCCTGTCCCGGCGGATCGCGCAGGTGGAACGGGCCGTCCGGGACCTGGCCGGAGGGTCCACGGGTGCCGACCTCGAAGGGCTGTCCCGGTTCCTCCTGCGGTCCGAAGCCGTCGCCAGTTCGTTCATCGAGGGCATCGCCCCGTCCAGCGCGAACGTCGCGGTCGCCGAACTCGCGCAGACCGAGCACGTCCAGCGGGTCGGCGAGCAGGCTCGACTGGTCGCGCGGAACATCACCATCGTCCGTCGAGCCACCGAGGAACTGGTCGCCCTCGACGAGGTCGGCGTCGACGACGTCGTACGGTTGCAGAGCAGCCTGATCCCCGAGGAACGTCACCACGGGATCCGCCTCGTCCAGAACTGGATCGGCGGCTCCAACCGGCACCCCCTCGACGCGCAGTTCGTGCCGCCGTCACCGGACCACGTCGACGGGCTCATGGCGGACCTGGTGGACTACCTCAACGGGTCCCACCACTCACCCCTCGTGCAGGCCGCTCTGGTGCACGCCCAGTTCGAGACCATCCACCCGTTCACGGACGGCAACGGTCGCGTCGGTCGCGCCCTCATCCACACCGTGCTGGCCCGTCGGGGCCTGACCCGTCAGGCCGTGCTGCCCATCAGCCTCGTCCTGTCGACCCTCCGCGACGAGTACGTCCAGGGGCTCACCTGGTTCCGGTTCGAGGGTCCTGCCGGTGCCGAGGCCGCGGTGACGGGTACTCAGCGGTGGATCGAGACCTTCGTCGAGGCGGCGGCGGCCGCCGTGCGACAGGCCGCGGAACTCGTCGCCGCGGTCGGGGCCCTGCGACGCGAGTGGGACGAACGACTGGCCCGGTACCGGACGCAGCAGGGCGTGCGGGAGGTGCCGCGCGCGGGTTCGGCCACCGCCAGGCTCCTGGCCCTGTTGCCGGAGGCACCCGTCGTGACGGCGCGCACCGTCGAGCGGGTGCTGGGGGTGTCGTACCCCGCGGCGAACACGGCCGTCCAGGAGCTCGAGGGGGCAGGGATCCTGGGTTCGCGCCAGCTGGAGCGGGGGACCACGGGGTACCTGGCCACCGAGGTGCTGGACCTCGTCGACCTCACCGAGCGCCGGCTGGCCGGCACGGCGTTCGACACCCGGACCAGCCCGCCGAACCGCCCGGTGCCCGCACGTCGCGAAGCCTGAGCGGTCCGCGATCGGGACCACCTGGCCTCCCCGGGAGGCGTTGACGCAGGGCAACCACTGGCCTACGGTCCCAACCGTCACACAGGTCACGCCTGGGTCACACCCCGCCGCTCGAGGAGGAGCACACCGATGGCCTTCACCCCGTCCCGCCGCAGCGTCGTCCTGGCCGCCACCGGCGCCGCCGCGCTGATCGGCACCACCGCGGCCCCCGCGGTCGCCGCCGAACCCGGACTGTCCACCGAGGCGTGGGGGCGGCTGCCCGACGGCCGCTCCGTCGAGCGCTGGACCCTGACCAACGGCGAGGTCACCGCGCGGGTCATCACGTACGGCGGGATCGTGCAGAGCCTGGAGTTCCCCGACCACCGGGGCCGGGTGAAGAACGTGGTCCTGGGTTTCGCCGACCTCGACGGGTACCTCGACGGCAACAACCCCGGCCCCTACTTCGGCGCCCTCATCGGCCGCTACGGCAACCGCATCGGCGGGGGGAGGTTCACCCTGGACGGGGTGGAGCACCAGTTGCCGCTCAACGACGGGCCGAACACCCTGCACGGCGGCACCGACTCGTTCGACAAGCGGTTGTGGGCGGCGACCCCGCTGACCGGTGACGGCAAGGTCGGCGTCCGGCTCGCCCTGGACAGCCCCGACGGCGACCAGGGTTTCCCGGGGAACCTGCACGTCGAGGTCGACTACACCCTGGACCGGTTCGGGCAGCTGACCCTGGACTACCGCGCCACCACGGACGCGGCCACCGTCGTGAACCTCACGAACCACACGTACTGGAACCTCGCCGGTGAGGGGTCCGGCAGCGTCCTGGACCACGAGCTGACGATCCGCGCCGACGCCTACACCCCCGTCGACGACACCCTGATCCCGACGGGCGAGCTGGCCCCGGTCGCGGGGACCCCGCTGGACTTCCGCCAGCCCACCCGGATCGCGGCCCGCATCCGGCAGCCGTTCCAGCAGCTGCTGGTCGCGAAGGGGTACGACCACAACTGGGTGCTGGACCGCGGCGGTGACGACCTGGAGGAGGCCGCCGTCCTGCACGACCCGCGCAGCGGCCGGACCCTGCGGATCTCCACGACCGAACCGGGTCTGCAGTTCTACTCGGGCAACTTCCTCGACGGGACCCTGGTGGGGACCGGCGGCGGGACCTACCGGCAGGGTGACGGGCTGGCGCTGGAGACCCAGCACTTCCCGGACTCCCCGAACCAGCCCGACTTCCCCTCCACGGTCCTGCGGCCGGGGGAGGAGTACCGCTCGACGACGGTGTTCGCGCTGTCGCGCTGAGAACGTCGCGCTGAACCCCTCCCCGGCCGCCGGTCAGCCGTCCAGCGGCCGGGGTTCGGGGGACAGGTCGATCCCCAGGTCGGCGGCGCGCACCACCCGGGTGTCCTTGAAGACACCCGGGTGGTTCTCGTCGAGGTCGAACACGCGGGCCCCGCGCAGGCGGTGGACGTCGGCGCCCTCGAGGCCGTACGTGCCGAAACCCGTCCCCGGGCCGTAGCCGAGCCGGATCCCGAAGTAGTCCCCGACGTAGTCGTTGACGTGGTCGTGGCCGCAGAACATGCCCTTGACGTCGCCGCGTTCGAGGGCGGCGTGGAACAGGCCGGGGTTGAACTGCGCGGTGTACTCGCGCTCGTTGCGCTCACCCACGATGCCGTGCTTGCCGACGGCCGCCTCGTGCGCCTCGTCGGTCGCCTCGGTGGGGGAGCCGAACCACATGTGCCGGAACTCCCACAGCGGGATGTGGAAGAACATCAGCCCGGGCACGGGGTCGGCCGCGCCGGCCTGGAGCTCCTGCGAGGTCTGCCGGTACCAGGCGACCTGGTCGGCGTGGATGGTCTCGTAGGTGTACTCCTCGACGGCCTGCCCGGCGATCGTCTCGGGGGAGTAGCGGCCGGAGTCCAGCAGCCACAGCGCGAACGCCGGGCGGCCACCGGCGCGGGAGGCCACGGGCAGGACCTGGTTGGAGTCGCCGCTGACCCCGCCGGCGGTGGAGCCGACGTGGTGGGGGTAGGTGCGCAGGAACTCGCGGATGCGGGGTTCGGTCATCCCGGTCACCGCCGCGGAGTCCTCGTCGTGGTTGCCGAAGGTGATGGCCCACGGGATGCCGCGGGTCTCGACCGGGCCGACGACGTTGTCGTACGCGGTGCGGACCTCATCGGCCGTGGTCATGTCGCCGTTGACGACGTCGCCGTTGAACACGACGAAGTCGGGGTGCTCGGTGTCGAGGACCTTCTCGATGAGCTCGATCGTGCGGACGTCGGTGCGGTGGTTGTCCTGCGTGTCGTTGAACTGGACGACGCGGAACGTGCCGTCGGCGGCGAAGGCCAGGCCGGGGCGGTCGTGGTGGTCGGGGGCGGCGGTGGCGCTCGGGGCGGGGGCCAGGCCGACGGCGGCGGCCGCGGCGCCGGCGCCGAGCACGTGGCGGCGGGTGGGGCGCGAGGTGGTCATGCGGCGAACCCTGGCCGTCGCAGGTGACCTGTGCGTCACCTGAGCCTGACGATCAGGTGACGGACGGTGGCCGCGCCGGGGGTGGTGGGGCCAGACTCGGGGGGTGCCCCTGTCACGCGAGGACCTCGTGCGGCTGCGGCGGGTGCGCGACCGCATCGACCGCGACCACGCCCAGCCGCTGGACGTCGCCGTCCTGGCCCGGCAGGCCCTCATGTCGCCCGGGCACTTCTCCCGCAGCTTCAAGGCCGCCTTCGACGTGACGCCGTACGACTACCTCATGACCCGGCGGATCGAGCGGGCCAAGGCGCTGCTGCGCCGCGGGGACGTGTCGGTCACCGAAGCCTGCTTCGCGGTGGGCTGCTCGTCGCTGGGGTCGTTCAGCGCCCGCTTCACCCGGCTGGTGGGCGTGACGCCCAGCGCCTACCGGGCCCAGGACCACTCCGCCGCGGCGGGCATCCCCAGCTGCGTGCTGGCGCGGGCGGCCCGACCGGTCAGGATCGGAGAAGCCGGCCGGGCCCGAGCGGTCCTACCGTCGGCCCCATGACGACCGTCTCGCAGGTGCTGCTGACCGTCCACGACCACGACGAGGCCCTGGCCTTCTACCGCGACCTGCTGGGCTTCGCGGTGACCCAGGACGTGTCCTACGAGGGCATGCGCTGGGTCACGGTGACGCCGCCCGGCGCCGGCGTCCACATCGTGCTGGAGACGCCGCAGTCGTGGCCGGACGCCTCGGCCGCCGACCGGGAGGCCGCCGCCGACCTGCTCGCCAAGGGGCTGATGTCGCGGCTGGTCTTCACCACCGACGACGTCGACGCCCTGCACGACGCGCTGTCGGCCGGGGGCGCCGAGATCACCTCCGAGCCGGTGGACCAGCAGTACGGCGTGCGCGACTTCGGCGTGCGCGACCCCTCCGGCAACCAGCTCCGGTTCAACCAGCCGCTGACGGCCTCCGCGCGGGGCTGATCCGACCCGGGCCGGCGCCGCGGGCTCCCCAGGGGGCGGCCCGCGGCGTGTCGTCCACACCCGCGTCCGTCACGCCCCCGCGGCCGCCCGACACCGCGCAGGGTGGGCGACATGACTCCCGCACCCGTCCCCGCACCCGCCCGCGAGACCCTCGAGCAGACCTGGCGCCGGGTCGCCGACCAGGGCTCGGGCTGGACGCTCGGCCTGCTCGACGTCGTCGAGCCGTACGTCCTGGGCCGGCTGCACGACGCCCGCGACGTCGTCCGCTTCCGCGACCTGCCCTGGACGGCGGCGGCCCAGCTGCTGCAGCGGCTCACGCCCGGGCAGCTGGCGGACAAGCAGAACGCCGCCCCGTCGCTGGGCTCGCTGCTCGTCGCGGCCGTCGGCCACCCCCGCGAGGTCGAGCTGCACGGCTACCTCGTGCCGCCCGCGCGCAGCGACGAGCGGATCACGGCCGAGGGGCTCGTGGTGTACGACCACCCGGAGCTGGACGAGTTCCGCATCGTCGACTCCGAGGACCCGTGCGAGGAGAGCGGCTGCGAGTGCACGGCCTTCTGGGCCAGCGTGCAGGCCTCCTTCGGGCTCGACGACGCCGCGCGCGGGCCGGACGTCGTGGTGCCGCGGCCGTGCCCGCGCACCGGCCGGCCCGGCTGGTACCTGTGGTGGGACTGACCCGGGCCGGCGCGCGCTGGGCGCGCGGACGTGAAGTCCGTCACGCCCGGCCTCCGACACGCCGTCGTAGACGCCCCTGGGGAGGAGGCACCCCGCGGAGCTTGCGACACTGGGGCTCGTGACCGCGTCGACGCCTACCCCGACGACCACCTCGTCCACCGCCGCAGCCGCCGCCTCCGCGGCGCTGTTCGAGCGAGCGGGCGCGGTGATCCCCGGCGGGGTGAACTCCCCCGTCCGCGCCTTCCGGGCCGTCGGGGGCACCCCCCGGTTCATCGCCTCGGCGCGCGGCCCGTACCTGACCGACGTCGACGGCCGCGAGTACGTCGACCTGCTGTGCTCCTGGGGCCCGATGATCCTCGGGCACGCGCACCCCGACGTGCTGGCGGCCGTGCAGGCCGCCGCGGTCGACGGCTTCTCCTTCGGGACGCCCACCGAGCGCGAGGTGCAGCTGGCCGAGGAGATCGTCGGGCGCGTCGAGCCGGTCGAGCAGGTGCGGCTGGTCAGCTCCGGCACCGAGGCGACCATGAGCGCCATCCGGCTGGCCCGCGGCTTCACGGGCCGGCCGGTCGTGGTGAAGTTCGCCGGTCACTACCACGGGCACGTCGACGCTCTGCTGGCCTCGGCCGGCTCGGGGCTGGCGACGTTCGCGCTGCCCGACACCCCCGGGGTGACCGGCACCGCCGCGGCCGACACGATCGTGCTGCCGTACAACGACCCCGAGGCGCTGGCCGGGGTGTTCGCCGCCCACGGCGACCGCATCGCCTGCGTCATCACCGAGGCCGCCGCCGGGAACATGGGCGTGGTCCGCCCCCAGCCGGGCTTCACCGAGCTGCTGCGCCGCACCACCCGCGAGCACGGCGCCCTGCTGGTCTCCGACGAGGTCATGACGGGCTTCCGGGTCAGCGCCGCCGGCTGGTACGGGTTCGAGGGCCTGGGCCTGGAGCACGCCCCGGACCTGCTGACCTTCGGCAAGGTCATGGGCGGCGGCTTCCCGGCCGCCGCGTTCGGCGGTCGCGCCGACGTCATGGCGCACCTGGCCCCGGCCGGTCCCGTCTACCAGGCGGGCACGCTGTCGGGGAACCCGATCGCGACCGCCGCCGGGCTGGCGACGCTGCGCGCGACGACCCCGGAGGTGTACGCCGCGGTCGAGGCGAACGCGGCCACCGTCCGGGACGCCGCGAGCGCCGCGCTCAGCGCGGCCGGGGTGCCGCACCTGGTGAACACCGCCGGGTCGATGTTCAGCGTCTTCTTCACCGAGCTGGACGCCGTCACGGACTACGACCAGGCCCGGCAGCAGGACCTCGGGGCCTTCCGGGCGTTCTTCCACTCGATGCTCGACGCCGGGGTCCACCTGCCGCCGAGCGCGTTCGAGGCGTGGTTCCTGTCCGCCAGCCACGACGAGACCGCGATCGGGCGGGTCCTCGACGCGTTGCCCGCCGCGGCCCGCGCCGCCGCCGAAGGAGCTGGTCGGCTGTGACCCGCACGACCGTCCACCTCGTCCGGCACGGTGAGGTCTGGAACCCCGAGCGGGTCCTGTACGGCCGGCTGCCGGGGTTCCGGCTGTCCGAGCGCGGTCAGGCGATGGCCGAGCGGCTCGGCGAGTTCTTCGCCGACCACGACGTCGCGTCCGTCACCGCCTCACCGCTGCAGCGCGCCCAGGAGACCGCGACGCCCATCGCCCGCTCCCACGGCCTGCCGCTGGGCACCGAGCCGCGGATCATCGAGGCCGGCAACAGCTTCGAGGGCCGCAAGGTCACCGCGGGGGCCGGGTCGATCCGCGACCCGCGGGTGTGGCCGCGGCTGTGGAACCCGTTCCAGCCCAGCTGGGGCGAGCCGTACGAGCAGCAGGTCTCCCGCATGGCCTCGGTGGTCCGCGACGCGCGGGACGCCTTCCCGGGCCGGGAGTCGGTGCTCGTCAGCCACCAGCTGCCGGTGTGGGTGACGCGGCTGCGCGCCGAGGGGCGCCCGCTGGTGCACGACCCGCGCCGTCGGCAGTGCGCGCTGGCGTCGGTGACGTCCCTGGAGTTCTCCGGCCGCACGCTGGTCTCGGTCGCCTACACCGAGCCCGCCGCCGACCTGCTCGTCGGCGCCGACCCGGTCCCGGGGGCCTGATGCCGGCCTCGCGCAGGGCGTTCGGGGTGGCCGCGCTGTCGGCGCTCGTCGTCGCGGGCTGCTCCGGCGGCGACGGGCTGCCCGAGGCCCAGACCGACCGGAACTACATCGAGGGCGACGGCACCGTCGTGCAGTGGGAGCCGGGGGAGCGGCGCGAGCCGGTCGAGCTGAGCGGGACCACCGTCGACGGCTCGACCGTGGACCTGGCCTCCTACCGCGGCCAGGTCGTCGTGCTGAACACCTGGTTCGCCGGGTGCGCCCCGTGCCGGAAGGAGGCCGCCGACCTGGAGGCCGTCTGGCAGGAGTACTCCACCCGCGGCGTCCGCTTCCTCGGCATCAACACCTACGACACCGCGGCCGTCGCCGAAGCGTTCCAGCAGGCGCAGGGCATCACGTACCCCTCGATCCTCGACGCCTCCTCGGGGGCGGCGATGCTCGCGCTGCGCACGTACTCCCCGCAGGCCACCCCCACGACGCTGGTGCTGGACGCCGAGGGCCGGGTCGCGGCCCGCGCGTCCGGGATCGTGGAGCGCTCCACGCTGTCCGGGATGCTGGACGACGCCGGGGCCGCGCCCGCCGCCGCGCCGTCCCCGACGAGCGCGCCCGCATGACCCTGCCGGAGTACGTCCAGAGCGGGCCGCTGCTGCTGGCGGTGCCGCTGGCGGCGCTCGCCGGGATCGTGTCGTTCCTCTCCCCGTGCGTCCTGCCCCTGGTCCCGGGGTTCCTCGCGTACGTGACGGGGCTGTCGGGCGGGGACCTGGAGCAGCGGCGGCGCGGGCGGATGTTCCTCGGCGCGTCGCTGTTCGTGCTCGGGTTCTCGGTCGTGTTCCTGCTCATCAGCTTCGTGGCCGGGTCGGCCGGTGACCTGCTGGTGGAGTACCGCGGCCCGCTGCAGCGGGTGTTCGGCGCGGTCATCGTGGCGGGCGGTCTGCTGCTGCTGTTCTCCCCGCTGTGGGCCCAGCGCGAGCTGAAGGTCCGCTGGCGGCCCAGGGCCGGTCTCGTCGGCGCGCCCCTGCTGGGGGCGCTGTTCGGGATCGGCTGGACCCCGTGCATGGGGCCGATCCTCACGGCGATCTCGGCGATGGCCTTCACCACCGGCGGGGGGTCGCGGGCGGCGGGCCTGGGGTTCGTCTACAGCCTCGGGCTGGGTGTCCCGTTCATCCTCGTCGCCCTCGCCTACGGCCGCGGGATGCGCGTCCTGGGCGTCCTGCGCCGGCACCGCGTCGCGCTCGACCGGTTCGGCGCCGCGCTGCTCGTGGTGATCGGGGTGCTGCTGCTGACCGGGCAGTTCAACCAGCTCGTGATCTGGCTGCAGGCGAGCTTCGTGAACGACTACACCACGGTGATCTGAGCGGTGATCTGAGCATGGCGAGCACTGACGAGACGCACCTCGACGACCTGCGCGACGAGTACCGGGACTCCGGGAAGGCCCCGCGGCCCAGGCGCGAGCTCGCCTCGGAGATGAAGCCGCTGGAGTTCGCGCGGTACTGCTGGCGGCAGCTGACGAGCATGCGGACGGCGCTGTTCCTGCTCATGCTGCTGGCCGTCGCCGCCGTCCCCGGCTCGACGTTCCCGCAGGAGAACAACGACCCCGCCGGGGTCGCGCAGTGGCGGCTGGACCACCCCACCGCCTACCCGTGGGTCGACCGGCTCCAGGGGTTCCACGTGTACTCCTCGGTGTGGTTCTCGGCGATCTACCTGCTGCTGTTCATCTCCCTCATCGGGTGCGTGACGCCGCGGGTCGCGGTGCACTGGCGGGCGCTGCGTGCGAAGCCGCCGCGCACCCCGGCCCGGCTCGAGCGGCTGCCCGAGCACCGGGCGGCGACGCTCACCGCCGGTCCCGGGCAGGTCCTGGACACCGCCCGCGCGGTCCTGGCCCGGCGGCGGTTCCGCGTCGAGCGCCGCGACGGTTCGGTCGCCGCGGAGAAGGGCCACCACCGGGAGACGGGGAACCTGCTGTTCCACCTGTCGCTGGTGGGGCTGCTCGTCGCCATCGCCTCCAGCTCGCTGTTCTCCTACTCGGGGCAGCGGCTCGTGACGACCGGCGGGACCATGACGGGCACCCAGATGGACAGCTTCTCCGGCGGCACCTGGACCACCATCGACGACGTCCCGCCGTTCACGCTGACGCTGGACTCGATGGACGTCGCGTTCGAGGCGCAGCAGACGTCGCAGATCGGCGAGCCCCGCCGGTTCTCGGCCGACGTGACGCTCACCGACGAGCCCGGGGACGACCCGCGGGCCGAGACGATCCGCGTCAACCACCCGGCCAAGGTCGGCCACACGCAGATCTCGCTGTCGGGGAACGGGTACGCCCCGGTCCTGGTGGTCCGCGACGGGCAGGGGAACGTCGTGCAGGACGGGGCGACCCCGTTCCTGCCGCAGACGTCGAACTACGACTCGACCGGCGTGGTGAAGGTTCCCGACGCCGTCGACGCGGACGGCGACCCCGTCCAGATCGGCCTGCGCGGGGTGTTCCTGCCGACGGCCTCCACCAACGCGGACGGGGCGCCGGTCTCGGCGTTCCCGGACATGGCCCAGCCGCTGCTGGTGGCCAACGTGTGGACCGGCGACCTGGGCCTGGACGAGGGCGTGGCCCAGAACGTCTACACGCTCGACACCACGGGCATGACGCAGGTTCAGGACGCCGACGGGCAGGCCCTGGCCCTGACGATGGTCCCGGGCCAGACGGTGCAGCTGCCGGACGGCCTGGGGTCGGTCGAGTTCGCCGGCGTCGAGCGGTTCGCCAGCTTCGACGTCCGCTCCACCCCCGGCCAGACCGCCGCGCTCGTCTTCGCGCTGCTCGCGACGCTGGGCCTGGTCCTGTCCCTGTTCCTGCCGCGCCGCCGGGTGTGGGTGAAGGCCGTGCCCGCCACCGGCGGTGCGGGCTCGCGGGTCGAGGTCGCCGGGCTGGCCCGCGGCAGCGACGCGGGGCTGGCCGAGGAGGTCGAGGGGGTCCTGGCGCGGCTGCGCACCGCGCTGGGCGAGCCCGGGGACGACCCCGGCGGTCCCGGCGGATCGCCAGCGCACCCCCCGGTGGGGGACCATGAGCAGCCAGTGCACGCTCCCGAGGAGAAGTCGTGACCGTCGACGAGAACATCGCCCAGATCAGCAACGTGCTGCTCTACGGCTCCATGAGCGCCTACCTGTTCTCCTTCATCGCCTACGCCGCCGACCTCGCCGAGGGCGGCAAGGAGATCAAGGCCCGCGAGGCGCGGCGGGAACGGGCCGCGGCGGGCGGTGCCACCGCCACCCTGGAGAAGCCGGTCACCGCCCGCCGCCGCCGCGCGGCCGCGGTCGGGACGTCCCTGTTCGCCGTCGCGGCGCTGCTGCACCTGGGCTCGGTGGTGACCCGCGGGGTCTCGGTGCACCGGGTGCCGTGGGGCAACATGTTCGAGTTCGCCCTCACCGGCTCCCTCGTCGTGGCCGTGGGGTACCTGGTGGCCGTGGTCCGCGCCCACCGCGCGGGCCTGGGCGGCGGGCGCGACGCCCGCTACCTGGGGACGTTCGTCGCGGGCCCGGTCCTGGCGACCCTGGGGATCGCGCTGCGCTCCTTCTACGTCGACGCCGCGCAGCTGGTCCCGGCGCTGGACAGCTACTGGCTGATCATCCACGTGTTCGTCGCCATCCTGGCGACCGCGCTGTCGACGCTGGGGTTCTCCGCGACGGTGCTGCAGCTGGTCCAGGAGAAGCGCGACCGGGTCCGGACCGGCGGCGGCCGCCCCGGCGGGGTCTTCATGGACGCCCTGCCCGGTTCGGTGGAGCTGGAGCGCACCGCCTTCCGGCTCAACGCCGTGGCGTTCGTCATGTGGACGTTCACCCTCATCGCCGGCGCGGTGTGGGCGCAGGTGGCCTGGAACCGCTACTGGAACTGGGACTCCAAGGAGGTGTGGACGTTCGTCATCTGGGTCGTCTACGCCGCCTACCTGCACGCCCGCGCGACCCGCGGGTGGGACGGCCGGCGCGCCGCGTGGCTGTCGGTGCTCGGGTTCGCCTGCATGCTGTTCAACTACCTGGTCGTGAACATCTTCTTCCCCGGCCTGCACTCCTACGCGGGGGTCTGAACGATGGGTGTCGCGCTCCGGTACACCGTGCTCCGGCTCGGGATCTTCGTGCTGTGCCTCGTGGTGGCCCGCGAGGCCGGCGCCGTCGGCTGGCTCGCGCTGCTCATCGCGGCGGTCGTGTCGGTCCTGCTGTCGCTGATCCTGCTGCGCCGCCAGCGCGAGCAGATGGCCGCGGCGCTGCAGCAGCGCATCGACGGCCGCGTGCAGGCCCGGCAGGCCGGCACGGCGAAGAGGTCGCGGTTCTCCCGCGGCGTCGAGGAGGACAACGACGCCGAGGACCGCAGGGGCTGACCCGCGCGGTCAGCGCAGCGGCACGCTGCGCAGCAGTTCCGGGCGCGCGGCGTCCAGCTCGCGCAGGTCGATGACGGCCGGGACGGTGCCGCCGGAGGTCTCGGCGGTCTCCAGCAGCACCTCCACGACGCGCCGCACGAGGAACGGCTCCTCGGCGGCGGTGACCTCGGCCCGTTCGAGCAGGTCGGCGTCGCTGGTCACGACGTGCTCGGTGCGGGTGCCGTCGGAGGTCCGCAGCGTCGCGAGGTAGCGGTGCTCGCCGTCGGCGACGAGGTCGATGCCCGGAACGGTCTCACCCATGGGCGCACTGTCCCGCGGCGCGGCTCACAGCGCCAGCCCGAGGGCCAGCAGCGCCCCGGTGAGCAGTTCCAGCAGCCCGGTGTCCTTCAGGACGGGGATCAGGTCGCGGCCCCGCGCCCCGCCGAGCACGGTCCGCAGCGGCCGCTGGGCCAGCGCCGCGGCCGCGAGCACGAGCAGCGCGAACGGGTGCCAGGGGGCCGTGGCGAGCGCGGCGACGAAGGCGCCGACGACGAGGGCGGCGTACAGCGCGCGGGTCCGGGCCTCGCCGAGGCGGACGGCCAGGGTGCGCTTGCCGACCTGCGCGTCGGTGGGCACGTCCCGCAGGTTGTTCGCGACGAGGATCGCGCAGGCCAGGAACCCGACGCAGAAGGCGCCCGCGACGGCGGTGCCGTCGATGCGGCCGGCCTGGACGTAGGTGGTGCCCGTGACCGCGACCAGCCCGAAGAACACGAAGACGAAGACCTCGCCGAGCCCGGAGTACCCGTAGGGCCGCTTGCCGCCGGTGTAGTACCAGGCGGCGGCGACGCTGGCGGCGCCCACCAGCAGCAGCCACCACGCCTGCGAGAGCGCGACGACGGCGAGCCCGGCGAGCGCGGCGACGGCGAAGCAGGCGAACGCGGCGTCGCGCACGTGCCGGGGTTCGGCGGCGCCGGAGCCGACGAGGCGGAACGGGCCGACCCGGTCGTCGTCGGTGCCGCGGATGCCGTCGGAGTAGTCGTTGGCGTAGTTGACGCCGACCTGCAGGGCCAGGGACACCACGAGCGCGAGGACGGCCGGGACCCAGGCGACGCCGTCGACGGCGGCGGCCGCGCCCGTCCCGACCAGCACCGGGGTGATGGCCGCCGGCAGCGTGCGGGGCCTCGCCGCCGACACCCACTGCTGCACGCTGGCGCGGCGGTGGGCCGGCGGGGTGGAGGGCAGGGGCGGTTCAGCGGGGTTCGACACGAGGCACCATCCTCCCACCCCCGCGCCGTCGTCCCGCCGCGGCGGGGGCCGTCACAGGCCGCGCAGGAAGTCCTCGTCGTCGTCGGGGCCGCGGGGGGCCTGCCGCGGGGCGCGCGAGCGCGGGGGCAGGCCGGTGGGGCGCCCGGCGATGACGTAGGCCAGGCCCCCGGCGAGGGGGAAGAAGAGGACGAGCAGGATCCAGGCCCACTTCGGGAGGCTGCGCACGGTGCCCTCGGGGGCCTGCACGATGCTGACCAGGCACCACACGGTCAGGGCCAGGACCAGCAGGGTCGGCAGGATCTTGCTCATGCCCCAGTCTGTCACCGACGGGGTGGTTCCCCCAGCGGGGGCCGGCCGGCGGCCAGGTCCCGCAGCCGGGCGCGGTCGGGCTTGCCGGGCCCGCGCAGCGGCAGCGCGGGCAGCACCAGCAGCTGCCGGGGCGCGGCGTGGCGGGCGACGTCGCGGCCGACCCGCTCGCGGACGGCCTCCAGGGTCGGGACCGGGCCGCCGGGGTGCTCGGGCACGACGCAGGCGACGACCCGCTGGCCCCACTCGGGGTCCTCGACGCCGACGACGACGACCTCCCCGACGCCGGGCAGCCCGGCGAGGGCGTCCTCGACGACGGCGGGGGCGACCTTCAGCCCGCCGGTGGTGATGAGGTCGTCGACGCGGCCCAGGACGTGGACGCGGCCCTCGCGCAGGTCGGCGGTGTCGTCGGTGCGGAACCGGCCGTCGCGGAAGGCGGGGTGGCCGGGCAGCCCGCGGTAGCCGCGGGCCACGACGGGCCCGGCCAGGACGAGCCGCCCGTCCTCCAGGGACGGCTGGACGCCGTCGAGGGGCACGCCGTCGTAGACGCAGCCGCCGCACGTCTCGCTGGAGCCGTAGGTGGTCACGACGGCGATCCCGGCGGCGCGGGCGCGGGCCAGCAGCGGGGCGGGGGTGGCGGCGGACCCGACGAGGACGGCGGCGTAGCGGGTGAGGGCGGCGACGGCCTCGCCGCCGGCGTCGAGCAGCCGCACGAGCTGGGTGGGCACGAGGGAGGTGAGCAGGTGCCGACCGGTGGCCGCGGCGGTGGCGGCGACGAAGGCGGCGGCGGTGGAGGGGCCGGGAGGCAGGACGACGGGTTCGGTGCCGGCGCGCACCGAGCGCAGCAGCACCTGCAGCCCGGCGACGTGGTGGGCGGGCAGGGCCAGGACCCACTGCTGGGTCCCGGCCCCGGGGGCCAGGCGGGCGGCGGTGGCGGCGGCGGAGGCCCGCAGCGCCCCGGCGGGCAGCAGCGCGCCCTTGGGGGTGCCGGTGGAGCCGGAGGTGGCGACGACGACGGCCGTGGGGTCGTCGGGGGAGTCCTCGGCGGGCGTGAGCGCGGTGCCGGGGGCCAGGGCCGCGGGTGGGGCGGTGCCCTCGGCGTGCGGGGCCAGGGCGTGCGGCAGGTCGCCGGCCAGCGCCCGGGCCAGGGTGGGCAGCAGGGACAGGACGGCGTCCCCGGTGGGGACGGGCAGCGGCAGCAGGGGACGCACCGGCGCAGGGTAGGTCAGGGGGCTGCACCCCCGTCGAACACGTACCGTTGTCACTCGGGACGCACGGTGAGTCATCCCCGGTGGCGGACCGTTCGGCTTGCTCCATCCGGGGGGAAGCAGTTCGCTGATCTTCGATGGAGCGTGACCACTTGGTGTCGGAGTGTCAGGATGAGCCCCGATCCGGTGGACGTCGAGGAGGTGGCGGATGAGCGGAGCCGTCCGCGAGCGCCGCCCGCTCGCGAGCGTGGTCTACGACGGTCTGGTCGTCCTCGCCGCCCTCGTCACCTGCGCCGCCGCCGCCTGGTCCTTCCTCGGCACCGACGCACCCGGCCGCTGGGGCGAACTGGCCCTGTGCCTCGTCGTCGGCTTCCCGCTCATGCAGCTGCTGACCCGCTTCCCGTTCGCGATCAACACCAAGCACGCGGGCATCGAGGTCCAGTTCGACATCGGCGTCCTCGTCTTCCTGCTGTGCTTCGCCCGGCCCGCCACCGCCGCGCTCGCCTGGTGCCTGTGCGTCGTCCCCACCAACCTGCTGCAGCGCAAGAGCTGGGTCAGCCGCGTCTACAACGCCGGCATCGGCGTCCTGTTCATGCCGGTGGCCCTGGCCGTCCTGCACGCCCTCGGCACCTCCGGGACGGTCGAGGGGCGCGCGCGGGCCGTCGCGGTGCGGATGGACCCCGGTGAACTGCTGGCCGTCGCGCTGGCCGTCGTCGCGGTCTTCGTGGTCGACGTGGGCGTCTCGGCCGTCTCGGTGGCCGTGCAGGAACGCACCTCGGTTAAGGACGAGCTGCTGCACTCCGGGGCGGGGCTGGCGATGGGCACCAGCGTCGCCGTCGGCGGGCTGGGCTACCTCGGGGCGCTGGTCTACGAGCACCTGGAGCCGTGGGCGGCGCTGCTGCTGGTCATCCCGATGGTCGTGACGATGGTCGCGACCCGCGCGATGCGCCAGACCCGCGACGTGGCCCGCCGCAGCGAAGCGCTGTTCGAGGCCGCCACCGCGCTGCACACCCAGGGCCGGCGCGCCGACCTGGCCCGCGCCCTGCAGAAGCACGCCCGGATGGTCGCCGGCACGCCCGCCGCGATGGTCCGCTCCGTGGGGCCCTCGGAGGACGAGATCGGCGTCCCCGTGGTGGCCGGGGACGGGGTCGTGCTCTACATCACCGCCCCCCGGCGGCGGGACCCCAACCAGCGCGCCTCCGACGAGAAGGCCCTGGAGGCGCTGGCCTCGGTGGGGGAGGCCGCGTTCTTCCGGGTCAGCGCCAGCGAGGAGATGCACGGGCTGGCCCGCCGCGACGTCGTCACCGGGCTGCCGAACCGCCTGCAGTTCTCCGAGCGGCTGGCGACCGAGCTGGACCGGGCCCGCGACGGCGGCCGCCTCGACCGGCTCGTCGTGCTCTACCTGGACCTCGACGGGTTCAAGGGCGTCAACGACCGGTTCGGGCACGACGCCGGCGACGAGCTGCTGCGCCTGGTCGGGTCGCGGCTGCGCGACACCCTGCGCGGCGGCAGCACCGTCGCGCGCCTGGGCGGGGACGAGTTCGCGGTGCTGCTGCCCGACTGCCCCGACGTCGAGGGGCTGTGCCGCCGGGTCCTGGTGGCGCTGCGCGTGGAGGTCCGCATGCGCGGGCACGTGCTGCGCGTGCAGGGCTCCATCGGGTTGTCCCGGGCCCGCCCCGGCGACGACGTGGGGACCCTGCTGCGCAACGCCGACACCGCGATGTACCGGGCGAAGGTCACCGGCAAGAACCGCTGGGTCGAGTTCCGCCCCGAGCTGCTGGAGGAGGAGATCGCCCGGCTGCAGGTGATCGAGGACCTCCAGCAGGCGCCCGCGGAGGCGTTCGTCGTGCACTACCAGCCGATCGTGGACCTGCAGGGCGCCGGAGCGGGCGCCGTGGGGGCGCCGGTCGTCGGGCTGGAGGCGCTGGTCCGCTGGCGCCGCGACCGCGGCGGCACCGTCGAGCCGCTCGTGGGGCCCGAGGAGTTCATCGGCCTGGCCGAGCGGTCCGGGACGGTCGTGGGGATCGGCGACTCGGTGCTGCGGCAGGTCGCGCGCGACGCCCCGCACATCCAGCGCAGCGCCGGCCGGCGGCTGGACCTCATGGTCAACGTCTCGCCCGTGCAGCTGCGCCACCCCGACTTCACCGAGCGCGTCGCGGCGGCCGTGCGCCAGACCGGGGCCAGCGGCTGCCGCCTGCACCTGGAGATGACCGAGTCGGTCATGATCGACGACGACGTCGTCGACCGGTTGCGGGACCTCGCCGAGACCGGGGCGCAGCTGACGATCGACGACTTCGGGACGGGGTTCTCCTCCCTGGGCTACCTGCGGCACCGGCCGTTCTCGTCGTTCAAGATCGACCGGAGCTTCGTCCGCGACATCGCGACCGAGCCCACGGCCCGCGCCCTGGTCGAGGGCATGGTGAAGATGGGGCAGGCGCTGGGCCTGACGATCGTCGCCGAGGGCGTCGAGCACGTCGAGCAGGCCGAGATCCTGCGCGCGATGGGCTGCCAGCTGGCCCAGGGGCACCTGTACTGCCGGCCGGTGCCGGTGGACGAGATCGCCGACGTCCTCGGCACCGCCGTCCTGCCGCAGCTGTCCGCCTGACCGTGCGGGCCGGCGGGTGAGCGGCGTGCCCGCCCCGTCGTCCGGGCCGGCCGTGGCCGTCGTCCTCGTCGTCCTCGTCGTCCTGGTCGCCGTCGTGCTGACCCGGTCGCTGCTGCGGCAGCGGGTGGCGCTGCGCGCGGTCCGCGCCGAGCTCGCCCGCGCGCAGCGGCGCGAGCGGGAGTCGCGGGCCCCGCGCACCGACCCGGTGACGGGCCTGCTCAGCGGGGCGGGGTTCTCGGCCGTCGTGCAGGACGCGTGCCGGGGGCCGGAGCGGGCGGCGGCGCCGGTGGCCGTGCTGCACCTGGACCTCGACGGGTTCCGGGCGCTGAACCGGGCGCACGGGCGCGCCGCCGGCGACGCCGTGCTGGTGGAGGTGGCGCGCCGGTTGCGGACCGCGGTGCGCGGGGCCGACGAGCCGGCCCGGCTCGGCGGGGACGAGTTCGCGGTCCTGCTGGCCGACCCGGACGCGGCCGTCGACGTCGCCGTCCGGCTGCTGGCGGTGCTGTCGGAGCCGTACGAGGTCGGCGCGACCCGGGTGCGGGTGGGTGTGGCCGTGGGCGTGGCCCACAGCCGCGTCGCCGGGGCGGGGCTGCTGCGGGCCGCGGAGGCGGCGGTGGGCGCGGCCAAGGCGGCCGGCGGCGGGTGCGTGCGCGTGTGGGACGAGGCCGCGGACCGGCGGCACGACCGGCGGGTGCGGACCGTCGAGCGCCTGCGGGCCGCCGTGCACGCCCCCACCGGCGACAACCGCCTGGAGGTGCACCACCAGCCGACGGTGGACGTGGACGCGGCGGTCGTCACCGGCACCGAGTGCCTCGTCCGGTGGGTGCGCGACGGGGTCGTCGTCCCGCCCGACGAGTTCGTCCCGCTGGCCGAGGAGCACGGGCTGGTCGCCGACCTGGGCCTGGTCGTGCTCGAGCGGGCGGTCGCCGAGGCGCCGGTCCTGCACGAGGCCGCCGGCCGCGCCCTCGTCGTCGCGGTGAACGTCTCGGCGTCCCAGCTGCACGACCCCCGGTTCCTGCCGGCGGTGGAACGGGCCGTGCGGGCCCTGGGGGAGGACCGGCTCGTCCTGGAGATGACCGAGAGCGTCCTGGTCGCCGAGGACGAGGCGACCACCGCCGCGCTCGACGCCGTCGTGGCCGCCGGCGCGCACCTGACCGTCGACGACTTCGGGACGGGGTGCGCGACGCTGGCGTACCTGCGGCGGCGGCCGTTCTCGGCGTTCAAGGTCGACCGCTCCTACGTGCGGGACCTCGAGACCGACCCCCGGACCCGGGCCCTGGTCGAGGGGCTGGTGCTGCTCGCCGCGACGATGGGGATGGGGCTGGTCGTCGAGGGCGTGGAGACGCCGGGGCAGGCCCACCTGCTGCGGCGCATGGGCGCCCCGACCCACCAGGGTTTCCGGTACGCCCGGCCGGCACCGGTGGGTGAGGCCGCGCGGGTCGTGGCCGACCTGCGGGACCGGCTCGGGGCGGCGGCCCGGGGCGGCGCGGCCGACCGCTGACCGCAGTCACCGGTGTTCACCGTGGGTGTACACACTTCATCCGAAGACAACACACAGGAAACGCTTGCGAAACACCTGGTCACGAGGGTGTTCCCGACCGGTCCACCCCCGGACCGGCCGAGGAGCTCGAGGAGAACCGTGCGCGTTTCCCGCAGGAACTTCCTCCGTGGCGTGGGTGCCACCGGAGGAGCCGGAGCCATGTTCGGGGCGATGGGTGCGCTGGGCCTGGCGCCCGCCGCCGTCGCCACCCCCACCACCGCCTTCACCCCGCCCAAACCCTCCGACTTCACCCTCTCGGGCCGCTCGGCGCGCACCGTCCTCGTCCTCGGCGCCGGCATCGCCGGGCTCACGACGGCGTACGAGCTCGGCAAGGCCGGGTACCGGGTCACCCTCCTGGAGGGCCGCGGCCGCCCCGGCGGCCGGAACTGGACCGTCCGCGGCGGGGACACCGAGACCGACCTCAACGGCGAGACCCAGCGCGTCCGGTTCGCCGAGGGGCAGTACATGAACGCCGGCCCGGGCCGCATCCCGCAGCACCACGTCACCATGGACTACTGCCGCGAACTCGGCGTCCCGCTGGAACCGTTCGTCAACCAGAACGCCAACGCGCTGCTCTACTACACCGGCGACACCGCGGTCTCGAACCAGGCCGTCACCCACCGCGCGGCCAAGGCCGACGTGTACGGCTACGTCTCCGAACTCCTCGCCAAGGCCACCGACGCCGGCGCCCTCGACGGGGAACTGTCCGGCACCGACCGCGAGGCGCTCATCGAGTTCCTGCGCGACTTCGGCGACCTGGGGAACTCCACCGGCGACCCCGCCGCGGCCAACCTCTACCTCGGGGGTTCGGGCCGCCGCGGCTACGACGTCGCCCCCGGCGCCGGCCTGCAGTCCGGCACCGTCTCGCCCGCCCCCGGCCTGAGCGACGTCATCGCCAGCGGAATCGGCCGGGAGTTCTCGTTCGAGTTCGGCTGGGACCAGGCCGTCATGATGTTCCAGCCCGTCGGCGGGATGGACCGCATCGCCCACGCCCTCGAACGCGCCGTCGGGCCCTCGAAGATCCGTTACGGCGCAACGGTCACCGGGATCCGCACCACCCCCACCGGCGCCGACGTCGACTACACCGACGCCGCCGGCGTCCCGCACACCGCCACCGCCGAATTCGTCGTCAACACGATCCCCCCGCACCTGGCCGCGCGCATCCCGCACAACCTCGGTCCCGCCGTCACGACCGCGCTGCAGGCGCCCCGCCCCTCGCCCACCGGCAAGATCGGCCTGGAGTACTCCCGCCGCTGGTGGGAGGAGGACCGGCGGATCTACGGCGGCATCACCAACACCGACCTGGACCTGTCGCACATCTGGTACCCGTCGTCCGGTTTCCACGGTTCCTCCGGCGTCGTCGTCGGTTACTACAACTACGGCCAGGACGCCCTGGACTACGCGGCCCTGCCGCACTCGGCCCGCCGCAGCCGGGCCGTCGTCAACGGCGCGCAGATCCACGGCGACGTCTACGGCCGCGACATCACCTCGTCGTTCTCGGTGTCCTGGAGCGCGACGCGGTTCTCCGAGGGCGGCTGGGTCGGCTGGGCCGACCAGGAGGGCCCGGACTACCGGACGCTGCTGGCGCCCCAGGGCAACGTCTACTTCGCCGGCGACCACCTCTCGCACGCCATCGCCTGGCAGCACGGCGCGATGACCTCGGCCCGCGCCGCCGTCACCGCCCTGCACGAACGGGTCATGACCTCGTGACCACCCCGCCGTCCCCGACCGGAAAGAACTCCTGGAGGCCCGTCGTGAAGAAGCACCGCCGTCCCCTGGCGATCGCCGCCGGCGCCGCCCTGCTGCTGGGGGCCGGAGCCGGGGCCGGGGTCGCCGCGGAACGGTTCACCACCCCCGAACCCGGGACCGTCGCCGTGAACCTGCCCGTCGGCAGCACCAACCCGAACATCGCCCGCGGGGTCGGGATCGGGGCCGGGACCGCGATCTACAAGTCGTCGGGCACCGGCCCGACGCTGGTGAACCCCGCCGCCCCCGCCGGTTCGGCCGAGTCCTACGTCGACTACGCGTCCTTCGGCGGGGAACTGCCCGGAGGGGTCACCCTCACCGAGGCGCAGGGCCTCAACGCGCTCGCGGCGATCGGGGAGAACCTGGCCTCGGTGGGCCTGGACTTCGACGACGTCATCACCATGCGGGTGTTCCTGGACAACGAGGCCGGGGCCGAGGTCGCCGACTTCGCGGGCTGGAACCGCGCCTACCGGCAGTACTTCGCGAACGTCGACCTGGAGGCCCGGGAACCGGTGCTGGTCCCGATGGGCACCGGTGAACCGGCCGCCCCGTTGCGGGAGAACGCCGCCGTGCCCTCGCGCGCCGCCCTGGAGATCGGCACGCTGCCGGTGCCGGGCTGGCTCGTGGAGATCGAGGTCGACGCCGTGTACCCCGAGCAGCACCCCGTCGACTGAGACTCCTCCCCCGGGGCGGGTGACCGCCCCGGGGAACCGGTCAGAAGTACCAGGGGAACGGCGACCAGTCCGGTTCCCGCTTGCCCAGGAACGCGTCGCGCCCCTCGACGGCCTCGTCGGTCATGTACGCCAGCCGCGTCGCCTCCCCGGCGAACACCTGCTGCCCCACCATGCCGTCGTCGACGGCGTTGAACGCGAACTTCAGCATCCGCTGCGCCGTGGGGGACTTGCCGTTGATCTCCGCGGCCCACTGCAGCGCGACGGTCTCCAGCTCGGCGTGCGGGACCACCTCGTTGACCATGCCCATCGCGTGCGCCTGCTGCGCCGTGTAGGGCCGGCCCAGGAAGAAGATCTCGCGGGCGAACTTCTGGCCCACCTGCCGCGCCAGGTACGCCGACCCGTACCCGGCGTCGAACGAGCCGACGTCGGCGTCGGTCTGCTTGAACCGGGCGTGCTCGGCGCTGGCCAGGGTCAGGTCGGCCACGACGTGCAGGCTGTGCCCGCCCCCGGCGGCCCACCCCGGGACGACCGCGATGACGACCTTCGGCATGAACCGGATGAGCCGCTGCACCTCCAGGACGTGCAACCGCCCGCCCTCGGCCTTCGTGCGGCGCTCGTCGACGGTGTCGGCGGTCTCGCCCTCGGCGTACTGGTACCCCGAGCGGCCGCGGATGCGCTGGTCCCCGCCGGAGCAGAACGCCCAGCCGCCGTCCTTCGGGCTCGGGCCGTTGCCGGTCAGCAGCACGCACCCGACGTCGGGGGTGCGGCGGGCGTGGTCCAGGGCGCGGGCCAGCTCGTCGACCGTGCCGGGGCGGAACGCGTTGCGGACCTCGGGGCGGTCGAAGGCGATCCGGACCGTCCCGCGGGCCGGGCCGTCCACCGTGCTGCGGTGGTAGGTGATGTCCCGCAGGTCCTCGAAACCGGGCACCTCCGCCCACGCCGAGGGGTCGAAGGTCTCGCTCACACCGGGAAGGGCCGACACGTCAGGCAGGGTAGTCCGGGCATGCTGGGCCGGTGCCGCCCGCCGCCCCGCCCACCCTCCCCGACCTGCCCGACCTGCCCGACCTGCTCGACGCCGCCCACGTCGTCCGGCTCCCGCTGCGCCGCCGGTTCCGCGGCATCCTCGAGCGCGAGGCCGTCCTGCTGCGCGGCCCCGCCGGCTGGGGGGAGTTCGCCCCCTTCCTGGAGTACGGCCCCGCCGAGTCCTCCCGCTGGCTCGCCGCCGCCGTCGAGGCCGCCTGGGACGGGTTCCCGGTCCCGCTCCGCGACCGGGTCGAGGTCAACGCGACCGTCCCCGCCGTGGCCGCCGACGACGTCCCCGCCGTCCTGGCGGGGTTCCCCGGCTGCCGCACCGCGAAGGTCAAGGTCGCCGAGGCGGGCGCGGACTTCCCCGTCCGGCTGCGCGAGGACGTCGCCCGCGTCGCCGCCGTCCGCGCCGCCCTCGGCCCGGGCGCCGCGGTCCGCGTGGACGCCAACGGCGGCTGGAGCGTCGAGCAGGCCGAACGCGCCCTGACCGAGCTGGCCCCCCACGGCCTGGAGTACGCCGAGCAGCCCTGCGCGACGCTGGAGGAGATGGCCGAGCTGCGCCGCCGCCTGCACGCCGCCGGCACCCCCGTGCCGCTCGCGGCCGACGAGAGCGTCCGCAAGGCCGAGGACCCGCTGCGGGTGGCGGGCCTGGAGGCCGCCGACGTCGTCGTCCTCAAGGTCGCGCCGCTGGCCGGGGTGCGCCGCGCCCTGGAGGTCGCTCAGGGCTGCGGGCTGCCCGTCGTCGTGTCCTCGGCCCTGGACACCAGCGTCGGCATCGCCGCCGGGACGGCGCTCGCGGCCGCGCTGCCGGACCTGCCGTTCGCCTGCGGGCTGGGGACGGCCGCGCTGCTGGAGCACGACGTCGTCACCGACCCGCTGCTGCCCGTCGCCGGGCACCTGCCGGTCGGGCCCGTCGCGGCCGACCCCGACCTGCTGCGCCGGTTCGCCGCGCCCGCCGAGCGCCGGCAGTGGTGGCGGGAACGGATCGCGGCCGCCCACGCCCACCTGCCCTGACCCCGTCGATCGAGGACACCCCTCCCGCGATCAAGGACTCAGGTGTCCTTGATCGCGGGGAGGGGTGGGGGAGGGGTCAGGCGGTCGCGGCGCGGACGTGGTTGGTGATCCGCGCCGTGCACAAGCGGCGGCCCTCCTCGTCGGAGATCACCACCTCGTGGCTCGTCAGGGTCCGCCCCAGCGAGATCGCCGTCGCCACCCCCGTCACCCGCCCCGAGCGCACCGACCGGTGGTGCGTGGCGTTGATGTCCGTCCCCAGCGCCAGCCCGCCCGGCCACACGTGCAGGTACGCCGCGACCGACCCCAGCGTCTCGGCCAGCACGCAGCTCGCCCCGCCGTGCAGGAACCCCGCCACCTGCGTGTTGCCCTCCACCGGCATCGTCGCCACGGCGCGGTGGGCGCTCAGCTCCACGAACTCGATGCCCATGCGGTCGATGAGCGTGCCGGGGGTGAAGGAAGCGAGGATCTCCTCCAGCGGAGGCGTCGGCTGCGTCACCCGGGGCAGGCTGCCACACCCGGGCGGGCGCACCATGGAGGGGTGAACCCCTCGACCGCCTTCGCGACGGTCCTCGTCGACGCCTTCGTCCGGCTCGGCCTGCGACACCTCGTGCTCAGCCCCGGCTCGCGCAGCGCGCCGCTGGCCTACGCGGCCGCCCGCGCCGCGGACGAGGGCCGCCTGCGGCTGCACGTGCGCGTCGACGAGCGCAGCGCCGGGTTCCTGGCCCTCGGGCTGGCCCGGGCGGGTGAACTGGTCGCCGTCGTGACGACCAGCGGCACCGCCGTCGCGAACCTGCACCCCGCCGTCCTGGAGGCCCACCACGCCGGCGTCCCGCTCGTGGTGCTCTCCGCCGACCGCCCGCACGAGCTGCGCGGGTCCGGCGCCAGCCAGACCGCCGACGCGCAGGCCCGGATGTTCCTGCCGTCGGTGCGCTACAGCGCCGACCTGCCCGCTCCCGTCGACGCCCTCGCGCAGGCCCCGGCGTGGCGGTCCGTGGTGTCCCGGGCGGTCGCGGCGGCCCGCGGCCTGCGCGGGGACGGACCAGGCCCGGTGCACCTCGACGTCGGGTTCGCCGACCCGCTGACCCCCTCGCCCGGGGTGTTCCCCGAGTCCACGACCGGGCTCACCGAGGTCGTGGGACCGTCTGCGCCGCAGCCGGTTTCCCTGCCGCGCGGGCCGCGCACCCTCGTCCTGGCCGGTGACGCGCCGGACCCGGCGACCGGGCGGGCCGCGCGCGAGCTGGCCGAGTCCGCCGGGTGGCCGCTGCTGGCCGAGCCCAGCTCCGGGGCCCGCGGCGGCGAGCGGGCCGTCGGCCCCTACCGGCTGCTGCTGGACGCGTTCGACGCCGCCGGGCCGCTGGGCGCGGTGGAACGGGTCGTCCTGTTCGGCCACCCCACGCTGTCGCGGCCGGTGACCCGGCTGCTGGCCCGCGACGACGTCGAGCTCGTCGTCGTCAGCCCCGCCGGGACCTGGCCGGACGCGGGGTTCCGCGCCGCCCGGGTGGTGCCCGCCGTCACCGTGCAGGGCCCGGCCGGGGCCGCCGAGCAGGACTTCGCCGGGCGCTGGGACCGGGCCGCGAAGGTCGCCGTCGAGGCCGTCGACGCGGTGCTCGACGAGGCCGGCGACCTGTCCGGGCCGTGGGCCGCCCGCGAGGTCGTGCAGGCCTGCGCCGCCGACGGCTCCACCCTCGTCGTGGCCGCCAGCAACCCCGTCCGCGACGTCGACCTCGCCGCCCGCGCGCTGGGCGTGCGGACCGTCTCCAACCGCGGGCTCGCCGGGATCGACGGGACCCTCGCGACCGCCGAGGGCGTCGCGCTGGGCCTGGGCGCGACGCGGCTGCTGGTGGGCGACCTGGCCTTCCTGCACGACGCCAACGCGCTGCTGCCGGTGCCCGGCGAGCCGCGCCCGGACCTGACGGTCGTGTTGGTCAACGACGACGGCGGCGGGATCTTCGAGACGCTCGAGCACGCCGCCGCGGTGCCGCGGTCCACGTTCGAGCGGGTCGTGGCGACCCCGCACGGGGTGGACGTGGCGGCGCTGTGCGCGGCCTACGGGGTCCGGCACGTGCGGCCGGGGACCCGCGCGCAGGCCGCCGCGGCGATCGCGGGACCGCCGAGCGGGGTGCGGGTCGTGGAGCTGGTCACCGACCGGGCCGCGGTCCGGCCGCGGCTGGAGCGCATCGCCGCCGCCGTGCGCGCGGCCGTCCTGGACGCCTGACCCCGCCGCTCCCCTCCCGCCGCTCCCACCGGCGATCAAGGACACACGTGTCCTTGATCGCCCCGCGGGTCTCCTTGATCGCCGGTGGAGCGGGGGAGGAGGGGTGCGGGGAGGGGACGGGGTGGCGGGGATCACCGCACCGGGGCGCTCGCCCGGACGGTCCGGCTCGCGCGCGGCTGCGAGACTGGACGGGTGGGTACCTCCGACGTCCAGGCCCGACGCGAACTGGCCGACCTCAGCAAGCGCCCCGCGCAGGTCGCCGGGATGTTCGACGACGTGGCGCAGAGGTACGACCGCACCAACGACATCCTGTCCGTCGGCCAGGACCGGCTGTGGCGGCGGGCGGTGCTGCGGGCCGTCGACGCCCGGCCGGGGGAGAAGGTCCTGGACCTGGCCGCGGGGACCGGGCGCTCCAGCGAGCCCTTCGCCGACCGCGGGGTCCTGACCGTCCCGTGCGACTTCTCCCCCGGGATGGTCCGCGCGGGCAAGCGCCGCCGTCCCGACCTGGGTTTCGTGGTGGGCGACGCCACGCGGCTGCCGTTCGCCGACGGCGTCTTCGACGCGGCCACCATCTCCTTCGGCCTGCGCAACGTGGTGGACCCCGACCTGGGGCTGCGGGAGATGGCCCGGGTCGTGCGCCCGGGGGGCCGGCTCGTGGTCTGCGAGTTCTCGACCATCCCGAACCCGTTGCTGCGCAAGGCGTACACCGCGTACCTGCACCACGGGCTGCCGCGGGTGGCCAAGCTCGTCAGCTCGCACGGCGAGGCGTACGACTACCTCGTCGACTCGATCGACGCCTGGCCGGACCAGGCGGGGCTGGCGGAGCGGATCGCCGCGGCCGGGTGGGAGCGGGTCGCGTGGCGCGACCTGTCCTTCGGGGTCGTCGCGATGCACCGGGCCGTCCGTGCGCACCACTGAGCGCCGGCGACTAGACTTCGTGAAAGTTTTCACGAGCAGCACCCAGGAGCGGGGGACAGATGGACACGCCTGACGCGGACGTCCTCGTCGTCGGGGCGGGCCCGGCCGGGACGACCCTGGCCCGGCACCTCGCCGACGCCGGCCGGCGCGTCCTGGTGCTGGAGAAGTCCGCCTTCCCCCGCGAGAAGGTCTGCGGCGACGGCCTGACCCCGCGCGCGGTGCACGAGCTCGACCAGCTCGGCGTCAAGACCCCCGAGCGCGACGGCTGGCGCCGCAACCGCGGCCTGCGCCTGCTCGGCGGCGGCGTCCGCCTCCAGGTGCCGTGGCCGGAGATCTCCGACTACCCCGGGTACGGCCTCGTCCAGACCCGCCGCAAGTTCGACCAGACCCTCGCCGAGCACGCCCGCGACGGCGGCGCGACCGTCCAGGAACGCACCAGCGTCACCGGCCCGGTCCTCGACGAGCGCACCGGCCACGTCGTCGGCGTCACCGCCCGCCCCGTCGACGACAAGGGCCGCAGGACCGGTGACGAGCGCACCTACCGCGCCCCCGTCGTCGTCGCCGCCGACGGCGTCGGCAGCCGGCTGGCCCTGTCGATGGGCCTGGCCAAGCGCGACGACCGCCCCCTCGGGATCGCCGTCCGCACCTACTTCACCAGCCCCCGCCACGACGACGACTGGCTGGAGAGCTGGCTGGAGCTGCGCGAGGGCGACAGCTCCACCGGCCCGCTGCTGCCCGGCTACGGCTGGGTCTTCGGCGTCGGCGACGGCACCTCCAACGTCGGGCTGGGGATCCTCGACTCCGACGCCGGGTCCGGCGACCTCGACTACCGGCAGCTGCTGCGCCGCTGGCTGTCGGGCATGCCGCCGGAGTGGCGCTTCCGCGAGGAGGACCAGGTCGGCCCGATCCGCGGGGCCGCGCTGCCGATGGCCTTCAACCGCACCCCGCACTACACCCGCGGGCTCGTCCTGCTCGGCGACGCCGGCGGCATGGTCAACCCGTTCAACGGCGAGGGCATCGCCTACGCCATGCAGTCCGCGCGGCTCGCCGCGCACGCCGTCGACGACGCCCTGCGCGCCGGTGACGAGCGGGCCCGCGAGCGCGCGCTGCTGTCCTACCCCGCGGCGGTTCGCGCGGACCTGGGCGGGTACTACACCCTGGGGCGCGTGTTCGTCTCCCTCATCGGTCACCCCGAGGTCATGCGGGTGGCGACCCGCTTCGGCCTGCCGCGGCCGGGGCTGATGAAGCTCGTCGTGAAACTGCTGGCCAACCTGGCCGACCCGACGTCGAAGGACGCCACGGACCGCGTGGTCGTGGCGCTGAAGCGATTGGCCCCTGCCTCGTGAACACGTCCGTGAACGCCCCCGGGACGACCCAGGGCTCCCTGCCGACCACCGACCCCGCCCTCGAGGACGCCCTGCGCGACGGCCTCGACGTCGTGGAGGAACGGCTGCGCGCGGCCGTCGCGAACACCGACCCGCTCGCCGACACCACCTCCCGGCACCTCGTGGAGGCCGGCGGGAAGCGGGTGCGGCCCATGCTGACCCTCCTCGGGGCGCACCTGGCGAACCCGGGCGCCCCGGTGCCCGCCGAGGTCCTCGCCGCGGCCGTCGTGTGCGAGCTCACGCACCTGGCCTCGCTGTACCACGACGACGTCATGGACTCCGCGCCCACCCGGCGCGGAGCGCCTGCGGCGCAGCACGTCTGGGGCAACAACGTCGCCATCCTCACCGGTGACCTGCTGTTCGCCCGCGCCTCCAACGTCGTCGCCGACCTCGGCCCCGCCGCGGTGCGGCTGCAGGCGGCGACGTTCGAGCGGCTGTGCCTGGGGCAGCTGCACGAGACCGTCGGCCCGCGCCCGGGCGAGGACGCCGTGGCGCACTACCTCGACGTGCTCTCCGACAAGACGGCCTCGCTCATCGCGACCGCCGGCCGGTTCGGGGCCACGTTCGCGGGCGGGTCCGACGCCGTCGTGCAGGCCATGGTGCGCTACGGCGAGGACGTCGGCGTCGCGTTCCAGCTCGCCGACGACGTGCTCGACCTGACCAGCGAGACCGGCGAGTCCGGCAAGCGCCCCGGCACCGACCTGCGCGAGGGGGTGCCCACCCTGCCGGTGCTGCTGGCCCGCCGGGCCGCCGCCGAGGGCGACGCGGACGCGCGCGCGATCGTCGAGCTGCTCGACTCCGGGGCCCTCGGCGACGACGACGTGCTCGCCCGGGCCGTCGCGGCCCTGCGCGCCCACCCCGTCACCGACGCCGCGCGGGCCACGGCCCGCGAGTGGGCCCACCGGGCGGCCACGCACCTCGCGCAGCTGCCCGCCTCGCCGGCCCGCGAGGCGCTGGAGACGTACGCGGCGACCGTCGCCGACCGCGTCGCCTGACCGGGCCGGGGCCCAGGCCCCGCTCCCGGGTCAGACCTTGAAGCGGGTCACCAGGAAGCTGAGCTCGCCCGACAGGCGCAGCAGGTCGTCGGTCGCCGTGCGCGAGCCCGCGACCACCTCGGCCGTCGTGGCGGCGGACCCGGTGATCCCGCGGATGCTGTCGGCGATCCGCTCCGAACCCGCGGCCGCCTCGCCGACGTTGCGGCTCATCTCCGTCGTCGTCGCGGACTGCTCCTCGACCGCCGAGGCGATCGTCGTCTGGTGGTTGCCGATCTCGGCGATGACCTCGGCGATGCTCTCGATCGCGCGCACCGCCTCGGCGGTGTCGGTCTGGATGGAACCGACGCGCGCGGCGATGTCCTCGGTGGCGCGCGCGGTCTGCGCGGACAGCTCCTTGACCTCCCCGGCGACGACGGCGAAGCCCTTGCCGGCCTCCCCGGCGCGGGCGGCCTCGATGGTCGCGTTGAGGGCCAGCAGGTTCGTCTGCTCGGCGATCGCGGTGATGGCCTTCACGACGTCGCCGATCTGGGCGGAGCTGACGCCCAGGCGCGCGACGGTCTCCCCGGCGCGCCCGGCCAGCTCGTCGGCGCGGGCGGCGACGGCGGTGGCCTCCGAGGCCCCGTTGGCGATGTCGCGGATCGCGGCCTGCATCTCCGTGGCGCCCAGCGCGACCGTCTGGACGCTCGCGGACACCGAGGCCGAGGTGTCGGCCGCGGCCGCGGCGGCCGAGGCGGTCTCCCCGGCGGTGCCGCCGATGCGCTCGCTGTCGGCGGTCAGCTGGTCGGCGGCCAGCACCAGCGACTCCGCGGAGGTCCCGATGGCGGCGACGGTGCTGCGGACGCTGTCGCGGGCCCGTTCGAGGGCGGCGGCCATCTGGCCCAGCTCGTCGGCGGACTCGACCCGCGCCTCGACGGTCAGGTCACCGGCGGCCACGGCGTCCAGCGACGCCGACACCGCCCGCAGCGGCCGGACGATGGAGCGGGCGACGGCCAGCGCGAGCGCCGTGGTGGCGGCCAGGCCCAGCAGCAGCGCGGCGAGGACGGCGTTGCGGGAGACGACGGCGGCGTGCGCGGTCGCGTCCGCGGTGGCCTTGGCCCGCGCGTCCTCGGCCGCCTCGACCGCGTCGAGCGCATCGGCGGCGGCGCTCACCAGCGGCTTGGCGACGTCGGCGTTCGCCGCGGCCCAGCCGGCCGCGTCCCCGGCCTCGGACAGGGGCAGCAGCTGCGTGTCGCGGGCCTGGCGCCACTGCGCCCACGCCTCGGTGAACGCCTCCCAGCCCGCGGCGTCGACCAGCGGGGCGGCCTCGTACTTCGCGGCCCACGCGTCGAGCTCGGCGTCGCTGTCGACGATCTTCTGCGCGACCTCCGCCTTGCCCTCGGCGTCGGGCGTCGCGGCGTGCTGGGCCACCAGCATGCGCGTCTTCAGCTCCTCCTGGTGGACGCGGCCGAGGGCCACCATGCCCACGACGCCCTGCTGGTACATCTCCTCGGCGCGCTCGGCGCCCTGGTGCAGGGCCAGCAGCGACCCGGTGCTCACCGCGACGGTCACCACGCCCAGCGCACCGACCGCACCCAGCACCTTGGTGCGGACGCTGCGGTCGGCGAGGACTCGCGGGGAACGGGCAGCGGTGCTCGACATGGGTGTCCTCCGGGACGGCCGGACCGGTCGTCCACCGGTCGTCCTCTCCTGTCGTCACCCCGGCCGCCCCACTTGAGCCTCCCGGCCGGTCAGCGGCCCTTCGCGCGGGACGGCTGCACGCGCGGCGGCTCGCCGGGCATCTTCGGGTAGCTCGGCGGGTAGGGCAGGTCGCCCAGGCCGTCGGCGGCGTCCCGGTCGGCCAGCGCCAGCAGCGGCTCCAGCGCCGACGCCCGTTCCCCGCGCCCGGCCCACAGGTCGCCCACCGCGGCGAACCGCGCCGGGAAGGTCGTGAGGGTGAAGTCGTCGGGGTCGAGGTCGTCGGCCAGCTCGTCCCAGCGCAGCGGGGTCGACACCGTCGCGCGCGGGGTGCGGCGCAGCGAGTAGGCGCTGGCCATCGTCCGGTCGCGGGCGTTCTGGTTGTAGTCGACGAAGATCCTCTCGCCGCGCTCCTCCTTCCACCACGCGGTGGTGACCAGGCCCTCGGCGCGGCGCTCGACCTCGCGGGCCAGCGCGATCCCGGCGCGGCGGACCTCGGTGAACGTCCAGCGGGGTTCGATCGTCACGAAGACGTGGACGCCGCGGCCGCCGGAGGTCTTGACGTGCCCGACCAGCCCGAGCTCGTCCAGGAGGGGTTTCAGGACGTCGCGGGCCACGGTGCGGGCCTGCGCGAAACCGGTGCCCGGTTGCGGGTCGAGGTCGACGCGCAGCTCGTCGGGGTGGTCGACGTCGGGGGCGGTGCAGGGCCAGGGGTGGAACGTGATCGTGGACTGCTGGGCGGCCCAGACGAGCGTGGCGGTGTTGGTGGGGCGGATCGCGGTGGCCGTCCGGCCGGAGGGGAACGTGACGTCCACGGTCCCGACGTGCTCGGGCGCGAACCGCGGGACGCGCTTCTGGTACACCTCCTCCCCGTCGATCCCGTCGGGGAACCGCTGCAGGTGGGTGGGCCGGTCCCGCACGGCGGCCAGCAGCGCGGGCGCGACGAGCCGGTAGTGCTCCACGACGGCCCGTTTCCGGCCCGCGTCGCCGAGCGCGGGGTAGTACGGCTTGTCGGGGCTCGTGAGCTTCACGGGGATCCCGTCGACGTCGACCTCCTCGGCGGGGGGTTTCGGGCTCACCGGTGAACCCCCTGCGCGGCGCCGGACAGGACGTCGGCGAGGTCGTAGTCGGCGGGGGTCTCCAGCTGGTCCAGCCGGCACTGCCCGGGTTCCCGGTCCGGCCGCCAGCGCAGGAACCGCGGGTTGTGCCGGAACCGCGACCCCTCCAGCTGGTCGTACTCGACCTCGCAGACGAGTTCCTGCCGCACCGGCACCCAGGAGGTGTCCTCGCGGGCGTTCCACCGGTTCTTCTCGCCCTCCGCGTCCTCTCCCGTCCGCAGCGGTTCCAGCAGTTCCAGCAGTTCGACCCGCCGCTCCTTCGTGAACGCGGCGGCGCCGCCCACGGACACCGTCCCGGAGTCGGTCCGCAACCCCAGCAGCATCGAGCCGATCCCGGGGAAGCTCTTGTGCAGCCGGTACCCGATGACGACGCAGTCGGCGGTGCGCCGGTGCTTCACCTTCGTCATGACCCGCTGGCCCTGCTGGTACGGCGCGTCGAGGGGTTTGGCGACGACCCCGTCCAGGCCGGCGCCCTCGAACCGGGTGAACCACCGCCGGGCCAGGTCCGCGTCGTGGGTGGCGGTCGTGACGTGGGTGACCGGGCCGCAGCCCGCGAGCGCCCGCACGAGCAGTTCCCGGCGCTGCGCCGTGGTCCGGCCGGTGAGGTCCTCCTCGCCCAGGGCGAGCAGGTCGAACGCGACGAACTGCGCGGGGGTCTCCTGCGCCAGCTTCCGGACGCGGCTCGCGGCGGGGTGGATGCGCTGGGACAGCAGTTCCCAGGAGAGCCGCCCGCCGCCGGGCCGGGGGACGAACAGCTCCCCGTCGACGACGCACCGCGGCGGCAGTTCGGCGCGCACGGCCTCGACGACCTCGGGGAAGTAGCGGGTGAGGGGCCTGGTGCCCCGGGAGCCGAGCTCGACCTCGTCGCCGTCGCGGTGGACGACGCAGCGGAACCCGTCCCACTTGGGTTCGTACAGCCAGGTGGGGTTCCCCTCGGGTTGCGGGGGGACCTGCCCGACGGCCCGGGCCAGCATCGGCTCCACGGGCGGGTTCACCGGCAGGTCCACGGCCCCCACTCTGCCGCAGGACGGGCGCGGCGACGACCCCCCGCCGCGACCCCCGCGTCCCCCGCGTCCCGCCGGTCGGGGCCGGGGCGGCTCTGGTGTACTGCGCGGTGGGCCGTCGGCCGGGGTCGCCCGACCCGCGGGACCGTCGCCGCAGGGAGGGAACCGTGAGGACGCTGACCGTGGTGCTGGACGACGACCCCACCGGGACGCAGGCCGCGACCGGCGTGCGCGTCCTGCTGGAGTGCGACGCCGGCCGGCTCGAACGGGCGCTGCGCGCCGCGGACAGCGTGTACGTCCAGACGAACTCCCGCGCCCTGGACGAGGCCGCCGCCGTCGCGCTGGTGCGCGCGGTGCGCGAGGACGCCCTGGAGGCCGGCCGCCGGCTCGGGGCGACGGTGCGGTTCGTGCTGCGCGGGGACTCCACCCTGCGCGGTCACGTCTTCGCCGAGACGGAGCAGTTCACCGGCCCCGGCGACGTGGTCCTGTTCGTCCCGGCGTTCCCCGCGGGGGGCCGCACCACCGTCGGCGGCGTCCACCTCGTGCGGACCGCCGACGGCGACGTCCCGGCGGGGGAGACGGAGTACGCCGCCGACCCGGTGTTCGGCTTCACCAGCTCGGCCCTGACCGACTACGTCGCGGAGAAGTCCGGCCGTCGCGCCGTCGCCGTCCCCCTGGCCGACGTGCGCGACCCCGCCCGGCTCGCGGCGGTGCTCGCCGACGCCCCCGCCGGGGCCGTCGTCGTGCCGGACGCCGTCACCGACGACGACGTGCGCGCGCTGGCCGCCGCGGTGCGCTCCACCGGGCGGGGCGTGGTGGTGCGCTGCGCGGCGCCGCTGGCCGCCGAGCTGGCCGGGGTCGCCGGCACCGGGTACCTGCCCCGGCCCCTCGCCCCCGCCGCGCCCCGGGTCCTGGTGGTCTGCGGCTCGCACACCGACGGCGCCCGGGCGCAGCTGGCCGAGCTGGCCGCGGTCCACGGCGACCCGCACGTCCTGCCCACCGCCGACGCCCTCGCCGACCCGGTCGCGGCCGGGCACGCCCTGGCCGCCCGCGCCCGCCGCACCGGCCCGCTGTCCCTGGCCAGCGAGCGCGTCCGCAGCACCGACCACGGCACCCTCGCCCACGGCGAGAAGGTCATGACGGCGCTCACGACGGCCGTGCGGGACCTGCTGCCCGACGTCGACGTCGTGGTCAGCAAGGGCGGCATCACCGCCGCGGAGGTGGCGCGCACCGAGATCGGGGCGGTCGAGGCCGTCGTGGAGGGGCAGGTGGCGGCCGGGGTCTCGGTGTGGCGGATGACCGCGCACGACGGCCGCCCGGTCCGGCAGGTCGTCGTGCCCGGCAACGTCGGCGGCCCCGGGGCCCTCGTCGACGCGGTCGCGGCGCTCGGGCCGGCCCCGGCGGCCGGGGAACCGTGAGGCGCTGGGGCACCGCCCTGGCCCTGGCGGTCGTCGCGGCCCTCGCGAACGCGAACTTCCTGCTCGTCCCGCTCGTCGGGTCGCACGTCGACCTCGACGTCGGAGTGATCAGCGAGCTGTCGGTGCCCTCGCAGCCGGGGTCGGTGTGGTTCCGGCTCGGCGACGGGACCGCCGGGGTCCTGGGCGTCGTCCTCGCGGTACCGGCCTGGCGCGCGGTGGCCCCGCGCGCCCGGTTCCGCGCGGTGTGCCTGGCCGCGTTCGGGGCCGCGACCCTGGTCTCGGCGCTCGTGCCGCTGACCTGCGCGCCCTCGCTGGGCCCGTGCCCGGCCTCGGCGGCGGGGGCGGCGTCCGTGCACGACGGGGTGTCGGTGCTGGCCACGACGGGGGCCGTGCTGGGCAGCGTCGAGCTGGCCGCCCGGGCGCGCCGGTGGCTGCGGCTGCCCGCCGTCGCCGTGGCGGCGGCCGCCCTGGGGTGCGGGCTGTACGAGACCGTCACGTTCGCCGCGGGCGGCAACGGCGGTGGGGGCGCGGCTCAGCGGTGGCAGGTGCTGGCCGTGTCGGGGTGGCTCGTCCTGGAGGTGTGGACCCGGCGGGTCCGGACCCGGGGGTGACGGCCGCGCGGAGCGGTCAGGTCTCCGGCAGCGCCGGCGAGGTCGCCAGCACCGCCGAGCAGGCCACCACGACGGCGAGCGCCGCGACGGCGGCGCCGGCCCAGCCCGGCCGCACGTGGTCGCCGAGCAGCGCGACCCCGGCGACGGCGGGGACGACGACCTCCACCGACCACAGCAGCGCCGTGGCCGGGCCCACCGGCCCCCGCGCCAGGGCCGCCGCGTAGCCCAGGGTCCCGGCGACCCCGGCGGCGACGACGGCCCACGCGACGGGTTCGAGCGCGACCCGCCACCACGCCTCCGGCACGGTCACCGCGCGCGCCGCCAGCGCCGCCACCGAGTACCCCAGGCCGGCCAGGACGGCGCACGTCGTGGACCGGCCGCGGTGCGGGACGAGCACGGCGGCCAGCACGAGCCCGGCGGCCACGCACAGCGCCGCCGCCACGCCCCCGGGCACCGCGGGCGCGGGCTGCTCGGTGCCCGAGCCGCCGACCACCCCGAGCGCCGCCACGAGCAGCAGCACCGCGACGGTGTCCCGCCGCCGCGCCCGCGCGCCCAGGACGAGGTGGGCCAGCACGACGGTCAGGGCCAGCGACCCGGCGAGCAGGGACTGCACCGCGAACGTCGGCAGCCGCCGCAGCGCCACGAGGGACAGCAGCCACGCCGCCCCGTCGCAGCCCAGCCCGGCCAGGTACCGGGGCGAGCGCGCCAGCGCCGCCGCGCCGGACCCGCCGCGCACCCCGAGGGCCTGCAGGACCGAACCGGCCGCGTAGCCGAGGGCGGCCAGGACGGCGGCACCCAGTGCCACGCTCACCGGCCGCTCACCGGTGCCGGCCCAGGAACCGCCCGACGACGGGCAGCTCGGCGACGCCCTCGGCGCCGGCGATCGTCAGCCCCTGCGCGGCGGCGAACTCCACCGAGTCCAGGACGACGTACCGCGGCCGCCACTGCGGGTCGTACTTCGCGTTGAACCGCCACAGCGACTCGATCTGGGCGCTGCGGGACAGCGCGTGCAGCGCGCGCCGCCCCAGGTCGGCCAGCGTCCCCTCCCGTTCCCCGGCGACGACCTCGCGCAGCACCGCGAAGTTCAGCCCGAGCCCGCGCATCCCGCGCCCGGCCAAGTGCTGGGCGGTGGCGACGATCAGCGCGTCGGTCAGGCCGTTGGGCACGTCCGGCGCGGTGGAGCGGCGCACGACGTCCAGGGAGTACCCCTGCACCTGCGGGGCGGGCACCCACTGGACGAACCCGGCGGCCCGCCCGTCGGCGAACCGGGCGACGCTGACCAGGACGCCGGTGTCGGCCGGGTCGAACAACCGCGACAGCGTCATGGAGTACCCCCGCTCGGCCTCCCCGTGCCGGGACTGCCCGGACAGCGCGAGCAGCTCCTCGCGCAGGCCCGGGGCGAGGGCCGGGCCGTCGTGGAACTCCACGTGGACGCCGGCCTTGGCGACCCGGTTCACCGACCCGCGCAGGCTCTTCATCGACGAGCCCTTCAGCGAGAACGTCGAGCAGTCCAGGACCGCCTCGTCGCCCAGGTACACCGGCCGCAGGCCGACGGCCTCGTAGGACGGCAGCCACGGCGCCGCCGCCCCCACGACGGCGACCGACCAGCCGTTGCGCTCGACGTGGTCGAGGAACTCCGTGAGCAGGGCCCCGTGCCGTCCCGGCGGCCCGATCGGGTCGGGGGAGACGAGGCACACGCCGTTGCGGACGCTGTGCGCGACGACCCCCTCACCCTCGGGGAAGGACACGAAGAAGAAGTCCTTGTCGTCGCGCAGGGCGAAGTGGTCCAGGGTGTCCCCGCCCCAGCGGGCCACGACCGCGCGGGCGCGCTCGCGCCCGGCCAGCCGCTGCCGCGGGTCCGGGGTCCGCGGCCGGTGCGGGCTGGACAGCGTCCACCCCAGGACGGCGACCAGCGTCACGCCCAGGGCCAGCAGCGCCGGGCTCAGCAGCGGCAGCACGACGTGGTGCTCGTCCCCGCGCAGGACCGGCAGCGGCCGCCGCTCGTCGCCGACGAGGCGTTCGACGACGACGGCCGTCGCCTCCCCGGGGTGCCGTTCGGCGCCGACGGCCACCACGAGCGCGGCGCAGGCGGCGACGGTGACGACGGCGCCCACGCCCAGCACCGCCACGGCCCGCCGGGCCCGGGCCGCGCCGGGCAGCACCGGGAACGCGCGGGCGGCGAGCGCCAGCCACGCCAGCAGGACGACGTCGAGGACGGCCTCCTCGACGTCGATGCCCTTGAGCAGGTGCAGCACGGCCGAGGTGCCCAGCAGGGCCAGCGTCGCGGCCCACGCGAGCCGCTGGCCGTGCCGCAGCCCGCGGGCCAGCAGCAGCAGCGCGACCGAGACGGGCACCAGCACCGTCCCCGTCAGCAGCGGCACCCCCAGCGGCAGGACCTCCAGCAGCGGCCCGAACCGTTCGCGCAGCGGCGGGGTCAGCGCCGAGAGGAGACCCACGACGGCCAGGGCGGTGACGGCGGCGGCGCCGAGGCGGCGGGTGCGGGCCCGGCGGGCGCGGCGGGCCAGGAGCGGGGGGAGCACGCTCAGCAGTCTGCTGAGCCGGTCACAGCCCCGACAGGGCGCAGGGTGGTCTCACGGGGGACTGGCAGCCGGCTCCCAGGGACGGGGACGCCGCTGCCGGTGCAGCGCGTCGGCGGTCAGGACGGCCAGCGCCAGCCACACCAGCCCGAACCCGATCCAGCGCGAGGCCGGCATCGTCTCGCCGAGGGCGAGCGCGGCGCAGAACTGCAGGACGGGCGTGAGGTACTGCAGCATCCCGATCACGCTCAGCGGCACCCGGGCCGCGGCCGTGGCGAACAGCACCAGCGGCACCAGCGTCGTCGGCCCGGCGAGCACGAGCAGCGCGGTGTGCAGCGGGCCCTCGCTCGCGAAGGTCAGCGACCCGCCCAGGGCGAGCAGGGCCGCGCCGGCGGGCGCGGCGAGCACCAGGGTCTCCACGGTCAGGCCGGTCAGCGGGTCGACGCCGCCGCCGCGCTGCCCGAGGCGGTTCTTCAGCAGCCCGTAGACGGCGAAGGACACCGCGATCGTCAGCGCCATCCACGGCGGCCGCCCCAGGTCGGCGGTGATGACGACCACGGCCGCCAGCCCGGTGCCGACCGCCACCCACTGACCCGGCCGCAGCCGCTCCCGCAGCACGAGCACGCCCAGCAGCACCGTCAGCAGCGGGTTCACGAAGTACCCCAGCGCCGCCTCCAGGACGTGCCCGGTGACGACGGCCAGCCCGTACACGCCCCAGTTCACCGCGACCGCGGCGGCGGCCAGCGCCAGCAGCCCCCGCTGGGCGGGGGAGCGCAGGACGGCGGCGACCCGCCCCCAGCGCCGCAGGCCGGTGACCAGCAGCAGGCACACGACCAGGGACCACACGACCCGCCAGGCCAGCAGCTCCACGGCCCCGGCCGAGCGCAGGGCGTGGAAGTAGAAGGGGAAGGCGCCCCAGACGCCGTAGGCGGCCAGCCCGGCGGCGACCCCGCCGCGGGTGTGGACGTTCCGTGCGGGGGCGGGGGGGCGTTCGTCCACGCAGGTCATCGTCGCGCGGGCCGTGTCGCCGCGCGGCGTTAGGCTTGCCTACGAACGCCAGACGATTCCTCGAGCGATAGGGACACCGAGAGCTGTGACCGATTCGAACCGTCCGCTGCGCGTCGCCGTCGTGGGAGCCGGACCGGCCGGGATCTACGCCTCGGACATCCTCTCCAAGGCCGACCTGTCGGCGTCCGGCTTCGACGGGGTGAGCATCGACCTCGTCGAGCGGCTGCCCGCGCCGTTCGGCCTGGTCCGGTACGGCGTCGCGCCCGACCACCCCCGCATCAAGCAGATCATCGTCGCCCTGCAGAAGGTCCTGGGCCGCGGCGACATCCGGCTGCTGACGAACGTCGACTTCGGCACCGACGTGAGCCTGCAGGACCTGCAGCGCTTCTACGACGCCGTCGTGTTCTCCACCGGCGCGATCCGCGACGCCCCGCTGGCGATCCCGGGCGTCGACGCCCCCGAGAGCTTCGGCGCCGCCGACTTCGTCTCCTGGTACGACGGGCACCCCGACTACCCGCGCGAGTGGCCGCTGGACGCCGCCAGCGTGGCCGTCCTCGGCGCCGGCAACGTCGCCCTCGACGTGGCCCGGGTCCTGGCCAAGCACGCCGACGACCTGCTCCCCACGGAGATCCCGGACAACGTCTACGAGGGCCTGAAGGCCTCCAAGGTCACCGACGTGCACGTCTTCGCCCGCCGCGGCCCGGCGCAGGCGAAGTTCTCCCCGCTGGAGCTGCGCGAGCTCGGCCACGTCCGCGACGTCGACGTCCTCGTCGACCCGGAGGACTTCGAGTTCGACGAGGGCAGCGAGCAGGCCATCGCGAAGTCCAACCAGACCAAGCAGGTCGTCAAGACGCTGACGGACTGGACGCTGAAGGAGGGGGAGTCGACGGCCTCGCGCCGCATCCACCTGCACTTCCTGCACGCCCCGGCCGAGATCGTCGTCGGCGCCGACGGGCACGTCACGGGCCTGCGGACCGAGCGCACCCGCCTCGTGGGCGACGGCACGGTCGAGGGCACCGGCGACGTCCACCACTGGGACGTCCAGGCGGTCTACCGCGCGGTGGGCTACTTCGGCTCCCCGCTGGAGGGGCTGCCCTTCGACGAGCTCAAGGGCGTGGTCTCCAACCACGAGGGCCGCGTCCTGGCCCCCGGCGGCGACATCGTCGAGGGCGTCTACGTCACCGGCTGGATCAAGCGCGGCCCGGTCGGGCTCATCGGGCACACCAAGTCCGACGCCTCCGAGACGATCAGGCACCTGGTCGCCGACGCCGCGCAACTGCCCCGCGCCGCCGAGCCGGACCCGCAGGCCGTCCTGGACCACCTCACCGGCCGGGGTGTCGACGTCCTGACCTGGACCGACTGGGAGAGCCTGGACGCCTTCGAGCGGGCGCTGGGTGAGCCGCACGGCCGCGAGCGCGTCAAGGTCGTGTCCCGCGAGGACATGATCAAGGCCTCGCGCGGGATCGCCTGACGTGCGCGTCGTCGTCTGCGTCAAGCACGTCCCCGACCTGCAGTCCCCGCGGTCCCTCGGCGACGACGGGCGGCTGGTCCGCGGGGGGGACGACGACACGCTCAACGAGCTCGACGAGGACGCCCTCGAGGCCGGCCTGCGCACCGCCGAGGCCGCCGGGTTCCCCGGTGAGGGGCACGACGTCACCGTCCTGACCGTGGGCCCGGCCCCCGCCGTGGAGGCCCTGCGGCGCGGGCTGGCGATGGGCGCCTCGACCGCCGTGCACGTCACCGACGAGCAGGTCGCCGGGTCCGACGCGATCGCCACGGCCCGGGTGCTGGCGGCGGCGGTCGCGAAGCTGCACGCCGAGCAGCCCGTGGACCTCGTGGTCGCGGGGATGGCCGGGCTGGACGGCCTGACGTCCCTGGTGCCGGCGGCGCTGGCCGAGGTGCTGGGCTGGCCGCAGCTCACCCTGGCCGACCGCATCACCGTCGCCGACGGCGTGGTGAGCGTCCGCCGGGAGACCTCCACCCACGTCGAGGAGCTCACCGCGCCCGCCCCGGCCGTGCTGTCGGTGACCGACCAGGCGTTCCGCGCCCGGTTCCCGAACTTCAAGGGGATCATGGCCGCCCGCAAGAAGCCCGTGACCACCTGGTCGCTGGCCGACGTCGGCCTCGACCCCGCCGCGGTGGGCCCGGACGGGTCCACCACGCGCGTCGTGGAGGCCGCCGAGCACCCCGAGCGCACCGGCCGGGTGCTCGTCACGGGCGACGCCGAGACGGTCCCGGCGCTGGTGGACTTCCTGTCCCAGAAGGGTTTCGCGTGACCATCGCAGTCCTGGTCGACCACACCGACGGCTCCGTCCGCAGCACCTCCCTGGAGCTGCTCACCGCCGCCCGCGGGCTCGGGCAGGAGGTGCACGCCGTCTGGATCGGCGACGACCCGCAGACCGCGGTCGTCGCCGCGCACGGCGCCGACGTCCTGCACCGGGTGAGCGTGGTGGGCGCCGACGAGCAGCTCACCACCTCGGTGGTCGACGGGGTGCAGACCGTCCTGACCGCGGTCGGGGACGTGTCGCTGCTGCTGGTCGCCTCGACCTTCGAGGGCAAGGAGGTCGCGGCCCGGCTCGCGGTGCGCACCGGGGCCGGCGTCGTGACCGGGGCCCGCGCCGTGGAGCTGACCGACGGGCGGTGGACGGCCCGCAAGACCGTCCTGGCCGGGTCCTGGGACACCGCCTGCGCCGTGACCGGCCCGCTGGCGGTCGTCGCCCTCGCCCCGCACGCCGTGCAGGCCGCCCCGCTCGCGGTGGCCGCCGAGGCCCGCGTCGTGGAGCACTCCGTCGAGGCGTCGGCCGCCGCCCGCGCGGTCACCGTCGTCTCCCGGGCCCCGCGCCCGCGCTCGGACCGCCCGGCCCTGGCCGAGGCGGAGGTCGTCGTCGTCGGCGGCCGCGGCGTCGAGGGCGACTTCACCGCCGTCGAGGAGCTCGCCGACGTCCTCGGCGCGGCCGTGGGCGCGACCCGCGTCGCGACCGACGAGGGCTGGATCGGGCACGAGGCGCAGGTCGGGCAGACGGGCGTGACCATCTCCCCGCGGCTGTACGTCGGCGCGGGCGTCTCCGGCGCCGTGCACCACAAGGGCGGGATGGCGGCCTCCGAGGTCGTCGTCGCGATCAACAACGACCCCGACGCGCCGATCTTCGAGTTCGCCGACTACGGGATCGTCGGCGACCTCACCGAGGTGCTGCCCGCGCTCACCGCGCAGCTGCGCGCCCGCCGCGGCTAGCGCGGCGCGGGCGCGAACCCGGGCCGGGCGGTCCCCAGCCACGTCAGCGCCTGCGGCAGGAACCCGGCCCAGACGCTCGTGCGGTGCCCCCCGCTGCTCTGCGCCAGCAGGGTCATCGACAGCGGGCCGTGGGCGGCAGCGGCCAGCGCCGACGTCGTGGGCCACGACAGCTCGTCGGTCCGCGACGACACGGCCCACAGCTTCACGTCCGGCGGCGCGGTCCGCGCCAGCGCCACGAGGTCGTAGCGGCGGCCCTGCGGGCTCGTCGGCGCGAACGGCTTCCAGGCGCCGAGGTCCAGGCGGGCGTACCCGCCGAAGGAGATCGCCGCGCCGAACCGGTCCGGGTGCAGCATCGCGAGGGCGTTGGCGCACCAGCCGCCCATGGACAGCCCGACGGTCGCCCACGAGCTCGCCGCCGCCGCGACCGGGTAGTGGCTGCGCAGCCACGCCGGGACGTCCTGCGACAGCCACGTCTCCACCCGCGGCTGCCCCGCGCTCCCGTCGACGCACTCGGTGTCGCGCCCGGCGGGCTGCTGCAGGTCGGGCAGCACGACGAGCGAGGGCGCCAGGTGCCCGGCCGCGACCGCCGCGTCGAGCGTCGGCAGCAGGCCCATGGCGTCCAGCCACTGCCCCGGCGTCCCGGGCCAGCCGTGCAGCCCCTCCAGGACCGGGTACCCGCCGGCGGGGGCCGGGGTCCTCCCGTACCCGGTGGGCAGGACGACCAGGACGTCGCCGGAGACGCCCGAACCGCTCACCCGGGCCCGCAGGACCCGGCCCCCGTAGCCCTCGACCGGCTGCGGCGGTGTCGTCCCCGCGTCCACCCCCGTGCCGGTCGCCGAGGTCGTCGTCACCGTCACCGCCCCCGTGCTCCCCACCAGGTCCGCCCAGTCGGTGAACAGGCCGAAGCGGCTGTTCACCGCGGTGAAGACGGCCAGCAGGACGCTCACGTTCACCCCGACCAGCGCGCCCGAGCGCGCCAGCACCCCCAGCGCCCCGGGCCGGGCCAGCGCCCGCCAGAACACGACGACGGCGATCAGCGCCGCCACCGCCACCCCCGCGGCCACCCACTGGGTGACCGGACTCGACAACCCCACGTCGCCCCCCTCGATCGGGGCGATCCTGCCCGCTCGCGCCCGGCGGGCAGGCGGTTCCCAGGGTCTTCACGGTGAACCGGCGGGTGGCTCCCGGCGGGGCGTGGCCGATCGGCGGCGCCCCGGGGGAGGTCCGGGGGAGGTGGGTGGAGGTCGCGGGGAGGCCGGTCAGGACACATCGCGCACCGCGAGCACCGCGCAGTCGTCCTCGCTGTTGGCGACGTGCTCGGTGACCAGTTCCCCCAGCAGCGTCTCCAGCGGCTCGGTGTGGGTCCGCTCCAGGCCCGCGCGCAGGACGCGGATGCCCTCGCCCACGTCCCGGCCGCGCCGCTCCACCAGGCCGTCGGTGTAGAGCACCAGCGTGCCCCCGGCCGGCCAGGGACGGCAGTGGTCGCGCCGGGGGCGGTCCGGCAGGACGCCCAGGGGCAGGTCCGGCTCCTCCTGCAGCACCGTGGAGCGGCCGCGGGCGTCCACCAGCACCGGCGGCGGGTGGCCCGCCGTGGTCCACCGCACCCGCCGGTCCGGGCCGGGGGCGTCGAGCCGCACGACCGCCATGGTGGCCAGGGTCTGGTCGCCCAGGACGTCCAGCACGTGGTCGAGGCGGCTGACCAGCGCCGCCGGGTGCTCCTCGGGGTGGTCGACGGCGAGGGCGCGGAACATCGAGCGCACCCGGCCCATCCGGGCCGCCGCCTCCGTGTCGTGACCGGCGACGTCACCGATGAGCAGCAGGACGCCGTCGTCGGGCAGCGAGATGGCGTCGTACCAGTCCCCGCCGACCTGCTCGTCCGTCGTCGACCACGGCAGGTAGCGGCTGGCGATCTCCAGCCCGGGCAGCGCCGGCAGCTCGGGCAGCATCGCGGCCTGCAGCGTGTGCGCGACGTCGCGGCGCTCGCGGTACAGCTGGGCTCGGCGCGCGGCCTGCGCGGTGGCGTCGGCGACCGCCGTCGCCAGCACCGCCTCCTCCTCGCCGAGGGTGCGCTCGACGTCCCACGCGATGGTCAGCGCCCCGATGCGGAACCCGCCGGAGATCAGCAGCGGCAGCACCAGGCCGCAGCGCCACCCCGTGCGCCGCAACGTCTTCGCGGTGGAGGGGAAGACCGCGGCCAGCTCGTCGGGGGAGGCGAAGCGCAGGGGCCGCCCGGAGCGGGCGACGCGGTGCACGGGGGTGTCGAGGTCGAGGGGCAGCCGCAGCCAGCGCTGCTCGGTGTGGTCGTCGAGCTGGCCGAGGGCGGGGGTCGTCAGCCACGGCCCGTCGACCATCGACACCGACGTGAAGGACGCCTCGAGGTCCTTGCGCAGGACGTCCCGCACGGCGAGCGCGACGTCCTCGACGCTGTCGGTGGCGGCCAGCGCGGTGGCCAGCGAGAGCAGGGTCCCGGCCCGGCGCTCGGCGGTGCCCGTGTTCACCGTGGACTCCCGTCAGGTCTCGTCCGCCGGACACCCGACGTGCGGGAAGTCACTCACAGTCCGGCCTCGTCACGCAACTGTCGTTCCCGGGTGGCGGCCCCGGAACGTGCGGGCCGGCTGCGGCGTTCTGCCTGCGAGAACGTCGGCGCGGGGGGAGGGACCGGATGCACCGGCACCACAACGGCTTGAAGACGGCCGTGCTGTTCGGCGCGATCTGGGCGGTGCTGCTGCTCATCGGCGGCCTGCTCGCCTCGTCGTTCAACGCGCCCGTGATCCTGTTCGTGTTCGTGCTCGTCGGGATCGGCACGTCGGCCTACGGGTACTGGAACTCCGCGACGCTCGCCCTGCGGGCCATGCGCGCGCGCCCGGTCTCGGAAGCCGAGCAGCCCGTGATGCACCGCATCGTCCGGGACCTGTCGACCGCGGCCCGCCAGCCGATGCCGCAGCTGTACGTCTCGCCCACCATGGCGCCCAACGCCTTCGCGACCGGCCGCAACCCCGAGAACGCGGCCGTCTGCTGCACCGAGGGGATCCTGCAGCTGCTCGACGAGCGCGAGCTGCGCGGGGTCCTGGGCCACGAGCTCATGCACGTCTACAACCGCGACATCCTCACCAGCTCGGTCGCGGGCGCGCTCGCGGGCGTCATCACGTCCGTCGCCCAGTTCGGGCTGTTCTTCGGGTCGATGGCCGGCGGCGGCCGCGACGAGGACCGGCCCAACCCGCTGGCGGTGCTGCTGCTGTCGCTGATGGCGCCGTTGGCGGCGACGGTCATCCAGCTCGCCATCTCCCGGACCCGCGAGTACGACGCCGACGAGGACGGCGCGAGGCTGACGGGCGACCCGCTCGCCCTGGCCTCGGCGCTGCGCAAGCTGGAGCTGGGCACCCGCCAGCTGCCGCTGCCGCCCGAGCGCGAGCTGGTGAACTCCAGCCACATGATGATCGCGAACCCGTTCCGCGGGCAGGGGGTGGCGAAGCTGTTCTCCACCCACCCGCCCATGGCCGAGCGCATCGCGCGCCTCGAGGCCCTCGCCGGGTACCGGCGCTAGGCCAGCCGGCCCTCCAGCCAGACCCGGAACAGCGGCACGATCGGCCCGTCGGGCTCCTTGCCCGCGACGTGGTCCGCGCCGTCGACGAGCTGCTCCTCGACGGTGTCGCCGGCCGCGGTGACGGTGTCGACGAAGAACTCGGTCTGGGAGTAGGGGACCACCTCGTCGGCGGTGCCCGCCCCGGCCCACAGCGGGATGCCGTACGGCGCCCGGCGGGAGGGGTCGCCCAGGGCGAACCGGTCGTCCACCTCGGCGGGGGACCCGCCGAACAGGCCCACGACGTTGGCGTCCTCGCCGTAGGCGACCGAGGGGTGCAGCACCCCCGACAGCGAGGCCGCCAGCGCCGGGGTGACCTCCGGGTCGGCCCCGGGCGCGCCGGCCGGCAGCGTGCGCCGGGAGGCGGCCCACATCGCCAGGTGACCGCCGGCGGAGTGCCCCGCGATGCAGACCCGGTCCAGCGGCAGCGAGTGCTGCGCCGCGGCGTCGGCGGCGAGGTCGACCGCGGTGGCGGTGTCGGTGAACGTCGTGGGCCACCCCCCGCCGTCGCCGTACCCGCGGTAGTCGACGTTCAGGACCGGGTACCCGCGGGCGACGAGGTCGCCGACGAGGTCGTTGATGTCGCGGCGGTCGTAGCCCGGTTCCCAGCCGCCCCCGTGCACGACGACGACGAACGCGTCCCGCCGCCCGACCGTGGGCAGCCACAGGTCGCTGACCTGCCGGTAGTGGTCGCCGTAGCGGTAGACGGTCCGCTGCGCGGCGCTCAGGCCGGTGGGCACGAAGGTCGGGTCGGTCTCGGCGTCCGGCGCGCCCGTGGCCGTCGCCGTCGCCGTGGCCGTCGACGTGGCGGTCGGGGTCGGCGTCGCGGTCGTGGCGGCGGGCTCCGGGTCGTCGGTGCCGGAGCAGCCGGCGAGGACGCCGCCGCTCAGCGCCAGCCCCAGGAGCGCGCGGCGGTCCAGGCCGGGCACGTCAGCGGTAGTTCACGAACTGGAGCGCGACGTCGAGGTCGGCGCCCTTGAGCAGCGCGATGACCTCCTGCAGCTCGTCGCGGCTCTTGGAGGTGACGCGCATCTCGTCCCCGGTGATCTGCGTCTTGACGCCCTTGGGGCCCTCGTCGCGGATGATCTTGCCGATCTTCTTCGCGACGTCCTGGGCCAGGCCCTCCTTGAGGGTCGCGGTGAGCCGGTACTCCTTGCCGGACTGCACCGGCTCGGACAGGTCGAGCACCTTGAGCGAGACGCCGCGCTTGACCAGCTTGGTCTGGAGCACGTCGAGGACGGCGTTCACGCGGTCCTCGGAGTTGGCGACCATGACGATCGACTCGCCGCTCCACCTGACGTCGGCGCCGACGCCCTTGAAGTCGTAGCGCTGGGCGATCTCCTTCGCGGCCTGGTTGAGCGCGTTGTCGACCTCCTGGCGGTCGACCTTGCTGACGACGTCGAACGAGGAGTCGCTGGGCACGGTGGGGGTCCTCCTGAGGTGGTTGGGCCGGTGGGCGCCGGGGTCGGTTTTCGCAGACGGCCCCGGGCTTGCTATCGTCTCACCGTCGCCAGCTCGCTGGTGGCACTGGCGGGTTGCCCGAGCGGCCAAAGGGAGCGGATTGTAAATCCGCCGGCGTAGCCTACGTTGGTTCGAATCCATCACCCGCCACGTCGCGAGTCGCGACCCGGTGCTCGTCCTGAGCACCGGGTCGCGGCGTGTAAGGTCATCACAGACCGCGCACGCGGCAGTGCACGACGCAACGCCCCGATAGCTCAGTGGTAGAGCACTTCCTTGGTAAGGAAGAGGTCTCGAGTTCAATCCTCGATCGGGGCTCGCAGCCGGCGGCCTCCGCCGGACGCACGGCGGGGTAGCTCAGTTGGTAGAGCAAGCGGCTCATAATCGCTGTGTCGCCGGTTCAAGTCCGGCCCTCGCTACAGCGCACGACAGCCCCGAGCGGTCGCCCCCAGGGTGGCCGCTCGTCGCACGTTCGGGCGTTGCGCGCTCGTCGCGTACCCTGGAAGGCAGTTCGGCGGCGCACTCGTCCGCCCGCGTTTCACGACACTGAGGAAGAGGCAACCGGCCGTGGCCAAGAGCACCGACGTCCGCCCGAAGATCACGCTGGCTTGCACCGACTGCAAGGAGCGGAACTACATCACCAAGAAGAACCGTCGGAACGACCCCGACCGTCTCGACCTGGCGAAGTTCTGCCCCCGCTGCGGCAAGAAGACCACGCACCGCGAGACCCGCTGACCCTCCGTCGCTCCGAGGGAGGACGCACCGCTGTGACGACCGTCGACGTGGACGAGTCCTTCGCGGGTCGCGTCTACCCCCCGGCCGGGACGACCACGGTGACCGCCGACGCGGTCCGGGCCTTCGCCCGGGCCGTGCGGGCGGCCCACCCCAGCCACCACGACACCGCCGCGGCCCGCGAGCTCGGGTACGCCGACGTCGTCGCCCCGCCCACGTTCGCCGTGACCCTCGCCCAGGCCGCGGAGGCGCAGTTCGTCTCCGACCCCGCCGCCGGGATCGACTTCACCCGCGTCGTGCACGGCGAGGAGCAGTTCACCCACCACCGCCCGATCGTGGCCGGGGACGAGCTGACCGCCGAGGTCCACGTCGACCGCGTCCGCGTCGTCCGCGGCAACGCCATGGTCACCACCCGCACCGAACTCGCCCTCACCGACGGCACGCCCGTGACGACCGTCGCGTCGATGCTCGTCGTGCGGGCCCCGGAGGAAGCGTGAGCGTCGAGGTCGGCACCGAGCTGCCCACCGCCCGGTACGAGCTGTCCCGCGAGGACCTGCGCACCTACGCCGAGGCCTCGGGGGACCGCAACCCCATCCACCTCGACGAGGCCACCGCGCGCTCGGTCGGCCTGCCCGACGTCATCGCCCACGGGATGCTGACCATGGGGCTGGCCGGGACCGTCGTCGCCGACTGGGCGGGCGACCCCAGCCGGGTCCTGTCCTACGGCACGAGGTTCACCGCCCCCGTCGTCGTGCCCGCCGGTGAGAACGCCGTCGTCGACGTCGGCGGCACCGTCGTCGCCCGCGACGACGCGGCCGGCACCGTCGAGGTCGACCTCACCGTCACCAGCGGCGGCACCAAGGTCCTCACCCGCGCGCGAGCGGTCGTCAAGCTCCCGTGACCGCGGCCTCGCCCGCGGCGTCGCGCGCGAGGACCGCCGTCTACGCCGCCTTCACCCTCAACGGCTTCGCCTTCGCCTCCTGGGCCTCGCGCATCCCCTCGGTGCGCGACACCCTCGACCTCAGCGCGGGCCGCCTCAGCCTGCTCCTGCTCGCGCTGTCCCTCGGCTCGGTCCTGGCGATGCCGCTGGCCGGGGCCGTGGTGCTGCGCATCGGCCGCGCCCGCACCGTGCTGGCCGGCGCCGGCGCCGTCGCGGCCGGCATGTCGCTGGCCGCGCTGGCCGTCGACGGGCTGCACAGCCTGCCGCTGGCCGCGATCGGGCTGTTCGTGCAGGGGGCCGGCACGGCCAGCTGGGACGTCGCGATGAACGTCGAGGGCACCGTCGTCGAGCGCCGCCTCGACCGGGCGATCATGTCCCGCTTCCACGCCGGCTACAGCTTCGGCACCGTCGTCGCGGCCGGGCTCGCCGTCCTCCTCGTGCGCGCCGGGCTGCCCACCTGGGTGCAGCTGACCGCCACCGCCGTCCTCGCCCTCGGCGGCGCCGCGGTGCTCGTCCGCTCCTTCCTGCCCGACGCCGCCCCCGAGGAGGACGCCCCGGCGGGCATCTCCCTGCGGCGGGCCTGGGCCGAGCCCCGGACCCTGCTCATCGGGGTCATGGTCCTGGGCATGGCGTTCGTGGAGGGCACCGCGAACGACTGGCTGGCCGAGGGCCTCGTCGACGGCCACGACGTCGCGCACGAGGTCGGGGTCGCCGGGTTCGCCGTCTTCGTCACCGCCATGACCCTGGGGCGCCTCGCGGGGCCCGTCGTCCTGGCCCGGGTGCCGCGGGTCCTCGCGCTGCGGTTGTGCGCCGGGCTGGCCGTGGCCGGGATCCTGCTCTTCGTGCACGCCCCCGGCGTCCCGCTGGCCGTGGTCGGGGCGGCGCTGTGGGGGGTGGGCGCCGCCCTCGGCTTCCCGCTGGGCATGACGGCCGCCGCCGACGAGGAGGTCAACGCCGCCGTCCGCGTCAGCGTCGTGTCCTCCGTCGGCTACGCCGCCTTCCTCGCCGGGCCCCCGCTGCTGGGCTTCCTGGCCGACCGCGTGGGCGTGCTCGACGCGGTGACCGCGGCCGCGGTCCTCGCCGCGCTGTCCCTGGTCGTCGCCGGGTCCGCGGCGCCGCACCGCGACGGGGTGGCCCTCGGTGCGGCGGACCGGTCGCCGGACGGCAAGCTGTCCTCGTGACCTCCCTGGCTGACCTGACCACCCTGCACGTCGGCGGCCCCGCCCGGCACCTCGTCGAGGTCACCACGGAGACCGAGCTCGTCGAGGCCGTCGCCGCCGCCGACGCCGCGGGCGAACCCCTGCTCCTGGTGGCCGGCGGCTCCAACCTGCTCGTCGCCGACGACGGCTTCCCCGGAACCGTCGTGCACGTCGCGACGCGGGGGTTCTCCGTCGCCTCCCAGGACGCCTGCGGCGGCGGGATCGTGACCGTCGCGGCCGGGCACCGCTTCGACGACCTCGTCGCGACGGCCGTCGAGCGCGGCTGGGGCGGGATCGAGGCGCTGTCCGGGATCCCCGGCAGCGTGGGCGCGACGCCGGTGCAGAACGTCGGCGCCTACGGGCAGGAGGTCGCGCAGACCGTCGAGACCGTCCGCACCTTCGATCGCGTGGAGCGGCGGCAGCGGACGTTCGCCGCGGCGGAGCTGGGCTTCGGGTACCGGACGTCGCTGCTGAAGCGGTCGCGCGTCGCCCTCGCCGGGCCGCACGCCGAGAGCCGGTACGTGGTGCTGGACGTGACGTTCCAGTTCCCGATGCGGCCCGCGCCGGTGCGCTACCCCGAGCTGGCCCGGCGCCTGGGCGTGGAGGTGGGGGAGGTGGCCCCGGCCCGCGCGGTGCGCGAGGCCGTCCTGGAGCTGCGCGCCGGCAAGGGCATGGTGTGGGACCCCGCCGACCGCAGCGACCACGACACCTGGAGCGCGGGCTCGTTCTTCACCAACCCGGTCCTGTCCGTCGCCGACGCCGACCGGCTGCCCGCGGACGCACCCCGCTTCCCGGCGGGGGAGGGGCTGGTGAAGACCTCGGCCGCCTGGCTCATCGACCGGGCCGGGTTCGGCAAGGGCTACGGCGCCCCCGGCCCGGCGACGCTGTCGACGAAGCACACGCTGGCGCTGACCAACCGGGGCTCGGCGACGGCCGGGGACCTGCTGGCGCTGGCCCGCACGGTCGCCGACGGCGTGGAGCAGCGGTTCGGCGTGCGGCTGGTCAACGAGCCGGTGCTGGTCGGCGCCTCCCTCTAGGTGCGGCTGCGTCCCACGCTGACCAGCGCCGCGCGGACGACGTCGAGGGCCTGGTCGGGACTGAGCCCGGACGACAGCGCCCGTTCGACGAACCCCTCCGCCGCCCACCGGACGTCCTCCTCGACGGTGACCCCGGCCGTCACCACGGTCCCGGTGCGCCGGCGCGAGGTGACGGTGCCGGCGAGCTCGAGCTCGCGGTAGGCGCGCTGGACGGTGCCGACGGCCAGGCCGAGGTCGGCGGCCAGGGCCCGGGCCGCGGGCAGGCGGTCGCCCTCGCGCAGCGCGCCGGTGGTGACCAGGACGGTGACCTGCTCGCGGATCTGCTCGTAGGCGGGGACGGCGCAGGCCGTGTCGACGAGGACACGCAGCTCGGTCACGACCGCACCGCCGTCCGGCGCAGGCCGCGCGCCGGGATGAGGAGCACGCAGCCCACGACGAGCCCGCCGAGCAGGAGGACGGTCAGCGGGAGGGCGGGGACGAGCGGGCCGAGCACGGCGACCTCCGTGAGGGTAATGGATCAACTCATTGAGTCAATCACACGACGAGGTGTCCCGTCCCCCGGTCCGCGAGGTCGTCACCCGTCCCGGCCAGCCAGTCGTCCACCTCCGCGCACCACCGCCGCTTGAGCTCGGCCGGCGCCCGCGAGGCGCTGATCGACGCCTTCGCCAGCCCGGCCAGCCCGGCGTCGTCGAACCCGTGCTCCTCGCGCGCACTGCGGTACTGCGCCGCCAGGCGGGGCCCGAACAGCAGCGGGTCGTCCGCCCCCAGTGCCACCGTCGCACCCGCGGACACCAGCTGTCGCAACGGGACCCGCCGCAGATCGGGGTACACCCCGAGGGAGACGTTGCTCGTCGGGCACACCTCCAGGGCCACCCCGGCCCGCACGACCCGGTCCAGGACCGCGGGGTCCTCACCGCTGCGCACGCCGTGGCCGAGGCGGTCGGGCCGCAGCGTCGTCAGGGTCGTCTCGACGTGCGCGGGTCCCAGCAGTTCCCCCGAGTGCGGGACGCACGCCAGCCCCGCGGCGCGGGCGATGTCGAAGGCCCCCGCGAACTCGGCCGTGTCCCCGCGTCGCTCGTCGTTGGACAGGCCGAACCCGACGACCGTGCCGGGCCCCTGCCCGGCGTGCCGGGCGGCCAGCCGGGCCAGCGTCCGCGCGTCCAGCGGGTGCCGGACGCGGCTGGCGGCCACGACGACCGCGACGGACGTCCCGGTCAGCGCGGTGGCCTCCCGCGCGGCGTCCAGGACGATCTCCAGCGCGGGGGTGAGGCCGCCGACGTGGACGGCGTAGCTGGTGGGGTCGACCTGCAGCTCCAGCCACCGCGAGCCCTCCGCCGCGTCGTCGGCCGCGGCTTCCAGGACGATCCGGCGCATGTCGTCGGCCGTGCGCACGCACGCCCGGGCCGCGTCGTACAGGCGCTGGAAGCGGAACCAGCCGCGCTCGTCCGGCGAGAGCGTGATCATCGCCTGGGAGCTCAGCGTGGCCGGCAGCCGGACGCCGTGCCGGTCGGCGAGGTCGAGGAGCGTGCTGGGCCGCATCGAGCCCGTGAAGTGCAGGTGCAGGTGGGCCTTCGGCAGGGTCTCGACCGCGCGTGTCACGCTCCGTGAGTCTGCCAGCACGCCGAGTCCGCGTCTCGTCCCGGTCGGAGGCAGTGCTCAGACCGGCGGGGGGAGCAGACCGCGCCGGATCGCGACCGTCACCGCGTGCGTCCGGTCGTCGACCCCCAGCTTGGCGAAGGCGCGCAGCAGGTGCGTCTTGACGGTCGCCTCCCCGATGAACAGCTCCCGGCCGATCTCCGCGTTGGTCGAGCCCCGCGACACCGCCGCCAGGACCTCCAGCTCGCGGGGGGTCAGCGACTCCTGCGCCGGTGCCCGCAACCGGGCCATCAGGCGCGCCGCGACCGGCGGAGCCAGCACCGTCTCCCCGCGCGCGGCCGCCCGGACGGAGTCCGCCAGCTGGGCCAGCGGCGTGTCCTTCAGCAGGTACCCCGTCGCCCCGGCCTCCACGGCGCGGACGATGTCGGCGTCCGTCTCGTACGTCGTCAAAACCAGCACGTGCACCGACGGGTGCTCCCGCCGGATCCGCTCGGTGGCGCTCGCCCCGTCCATCCCCGGCATCCGCAGGTCCATCAGCACGACGTCCGGGAGCAGCCGCGCGACCAGCTCCAGCGCCTGCCGGCCGTCCCCGGCCGACCCCACGACCTCCAGGTCGCCCGCCGTGGCCAGCAGCGCCTCGATGCCCCCGCGCACCACCGGGTGGTCGTCGACCACCACCACCCGCGTCACGACGCCTCCCCGGCCGCGGCCGGGACCGCGATGCGCAGCCGCGTGCCGCTGCCGGGCTCCCCGACCACCTCGAACACCCCACCGGCCTCCTCGACCCGTCGCCGCATCCCCGCCAGGCCGAACCCCGTCGTCGCCTCCACGTCCGCGGCCCGGATGCCGACCCCGTCGTCGCGGACCTCGAGCGTCGCGCGGCCGTCGGCGCTGGTCAGCACGACCTGCGCGCTGCGCGCCCCCGCGTGCTTGCGGACGTTGCCCAGCGCCTCCTGCGCGGCCCGCAGGAGGACCACCTGCTGCGCCTTCGGCAGGTCCAGCGGGTCGTGGTCGGCCAGGACCACCTGCACCTGCACCCCGCTCTCCCGGGAGACCCGCTCGGCCAGCCGGTGCAGGGCCTCGCCCAGGGTGCCCGCGTCCTCCAGCCCCACCGGGCTCATCGCCGCCACCAGGGTCCGCGCCTCGGCCAGCCCGGCGCGCGCGGCCTCCTCGATGACCTCCAGCCGGCGCCGGGTGGCCTCGTCGGTGGCCGACGCCGCCGCCGACTGCGCCAGCAGCACGATGCCGGTGAACCCCTGCGCCAGGGTGTCGTGGATGTCGCCGGCCCACCGCGCCCGCTCGGCCGCCACCCCCGACTCGTGGTGCGCCGCAGCCAGTTCGGCGCGGGTGCTCTCGAGCTCGCCGATGAGCTCGGCCCGCACCTCGCTCTGCTCGACGACCTGGGAGATCCAGAACCCGAGCGCGCAGGTGAAGGCCACCGAGACGAGCATCGAGACGGCCACGTCCGCCGTCCGGGCCGCGTCGCCGTGGGCCAGGCCCATGCCGACGAGCCCCGCCGCGGCGGTGGCGACCGTCCAGGCCGTCCCCTCCCGGCGGGTGCGGGTGAACACCCACGTCTGCGGGAACGCGATGAAGAGCAGGAAGTTCAGCCGCGGCTCGCCGACGAGGGCGAGGGTCAGCCCCGGCACGAGCACGGCGAGGTAGGCCCGGGGGCGCCAGCCCCGGCCGGGCACCGCCGGGACGGCCAGCCCCGCGTAGGCCGTCGTCACCGCCAGCAGCGCGAGCGCCGCCCACCCCCGCCCGGGCGACTCGGACACCAGGAGCAGCGCCGCGGCGATGACCACGAACAGGGCGAAGGCCGCGTGCCAGCCGGGGACGCTGCGCACCCACCAGGAGCGGGTGTGCGCGGCGGCACCGGGCGACCAGCGCTCGCGGGGTGTCGACACGTCCCCCATGGTGCCGCCTGGCCGGACCCGGTGGCCCGGCCCGGACGTCCCCGCGGCGCGCGGCGGTCACGTCGGGGCGGGGGAGCGGGCACCCGACGAGCCTGCTGGCCCCCGGCCCCGCCCCGGCACCACCACCCGCCCGGTGCGGGGGTCCACCGCGCGGCGTACGCGCTACTCCACCTCGGCCAGCAGGCGCTGGACGCGCTCGACGCCCGTGACGAGGTCGTCGTCGGCCAGGGCGTAGGACAGCCGCAGGAAACCGCTGGGGCCGAAGGCCTCGCCCGGGACCACGGCGACCTCGGCCTCGGTGAGGATCAGCTCGGCCAGCGTCGCCGAGGAGTCGATCCGGCGCCCGCGCAGCGACCGGCCGACGAGCCCCTCGACGCTGGGGTAGGCGTAGAAGGCGCCCTGCGGCAGCGGGCACGACACGCCCTCGATCGCGTCCAGCATCGAGACCATCGTGCGGCGGCGCCGGTCGAAGGCCTCGCGCATCGCCGCCACCGCCGTGAGGTCGCCGGTCAGCGCCTGCAGCGCGGCGCGCTGGGAGACGTTCGCGACGTTGGACGTCAGGTGCGACTGCAGGTTCGCCGCGCCCTTCACCACGTCGGCCGGGGCGATCATCCAGCCGACCCGCCACCCGGTCATCGCGTACGTCTTGGCGACCCCGTTGAGGACGATGGTGGTGTCGGCGAGCTCGGGCACCTCCACGGCGATGGAGGCGGCGCGCACGCCGTCGTAGACGAGGTGCTCGTAGATCTCGTCGGTGACGACCCAGATCCCGTGCTCCAGCGCCCACCGCCCGACGGCCCGGACCTCCTCGGGGGAGTAGACGGCGCCGGTGGGGTTGGAGGGGGAGTTGAACAGCAGGGCCTTGGTCCGCGGGGTGCGGGCGGCCTCGAGCTGCTCGACGGTCACCTTGTAGCCCTGCTCCAGCCCGGCGAACACCTCCACGGCCACCCCGCCGGCGAGGCGGGCCGCCTCGGGGTAGGTGGTCCAGAACGGCGCCGGCAGCAGCAGCTCGTCGCCCGGGTCGAGGATCGCGGCGAACGCCTCGTAGACGGCCTGCTTGCCGCCGTTGGTGACCAGCACCTGGCCGGGGGAGACCTCGTACCCGCTGTCGCGCAGCGTCTTGGCCGCGATGGCCTCCTTGAGGGCGGGCAGCCCGCCGGCGGGGGTGTACCGGTGGTTGGCGGGGTCCTGGCAGGCGGCGACGGCGGCGTCGACGACGGCCTGCGGCGTCGGGAAGTCCGGCTCGCCCGCGCCGAACCCGATGACCGGCCGGCCCGCGGCCTTCAGGGCCTTGGCCTTGGCGTCCACCGCGAGCGTCGCGGACTCGGCGATCCCGGCGACCCGGGCGGAGACGCGGGGGCGGGCGGCGGGCGGGGGACTCGTCTGAGCGGTCACGAAGGTCATCCTTCCACCCCCTGCGGTGGACTGGTTCGACTCCCGGGCCCCGCGTCACCTATGGTGGTCGCGGCGGTCCCCGTACCGTCATGCGTGAAAACGGTGGTGAGGCGCGTCCCGGCGTCGCGGATCCGCCGAAGGGCAGTGGCGCAATTGGTAGCGCACCGGTCTCCAAAACCGGCGGTTGTGGGTTCGAGTCCCTCCTGCCCTGCGAGCACCACCGCGTGCCGGGTCTCCCGGCCGCGTCCGCAGAAGGCGAGCACACGGAAGCGGGGCAGCCCGAGGTGAGCCAGACGACGAAGGCCACGGCGGAGCCCGCCGAGGCCAAGAAGCGCACGGGGCTGCTCCTGTTCCTGCGCCAGGTCGTCGAGGAGCTGCGCAAGGTCGTCTGGCCGAGCCGCCGCGACCTGCTCAGCTACACCGGCGTGGTCCTGGTGTTCGTCGTGGTGATGATGCTCTTCGTCTCCTTGCTGGACTACGGCATCGGCAAGCTCATCCTGCTGGTGTTCGGGTCCTGACGAGCGTCGGTGCGCACCTGCCGGGTGCGCGCGAGTCCCGTATCCCGAAGGAAGCAGGTCAGCACGTGTCGGAGCAGTGGGGTCCCTCGGACGACGACAAGTCGGACGAGCAGTTCGACGCGACCCAGTCCTACGACGCCGAGGACGTCCGCGCCGACGTCGAGGCGGACGCCGAGGCTGCCGACGAGCAGGCTGCTGACACCGCCGACGTGCCCGTCGGCGAGGCGCTGGACGCCCCCGAGGTCGGGTTCGAGGGCGACGAGAGCGACGGGGCCGGTGACCTGCCGGTCGCCGGGGCCGACGACGCCGGGGCCGACGACGTCACGGCCGACGTCCCCGAGGCCGGTGCCTCCGCGGCCGCGGACGAGGCGCTCGACCCCGGTGAGGGCGACCTCGACGAGGCCGAGGAGTTCCGCAAGAAGCTGCGCCGCGCTCCCGGTGAGTGGTTCGTCATCCACTCCTACGCCGGGTACGAGAACCGCGTGAAGACGAACCTCGAGACCCGCATGACCTCCCTCAACATGGAGGACTACATCTTCCAGGTCGAGGTGCCCATGGAGGAGGTCGTCGAGGTCAAGAACGGTCAGCGCAAGAACGTCCGCCGCGTCCGCATCCCCGGGTACGTCCTCGTCCGCATGGAGCTGACCGACGAGTCGTGGGGCGCCGTCCGGCACACCCCGGGCGTCACCGGCTTCGTGGGCAACACCCACCAGCCCGTGCCCCTGTCGCAGGACGAAATCTTCTCGATGCTGGCCCCGACCCTGACCCCCAAGCCGCAGGCCGGCGAGAAGGCCGCGGCCGGCGGCGGCACCACGACCGCGGCCCCGGCGCGGGTCGTGGACTTCGAGGTCGGCGAGTCGGTCACGGTCATGGAGGGCCCCTTCGAGACGCTCCCCGCGACGATCTCGGAGATCTCCGCGGACCGCCAGAAGCTCACGGTGCTGGTCTCGATCTTCGGTCGCGAGACCCCGGTCGAGCTGAACTTCAACCAGGTCGCCAAGATCTGAGGTCCACGCCGTCCCGCCGAGCCCCCCGACCCGTGATGGGTCGGGGGGCTCGGCGCGTCCCGGGCACCGTCCGTGTCGGCGCTGCTCCGAGCACCCCGTAGACTGGACGACGGCCTCCAACCACTCGTCGCCCGATCCGCGGGCACCGAAGGGCCGTTCACGCACCCGAGGAAGGGATCGCTCATGCCCCCCAAGAAGAAGGTCGCCGGGCTCATCAAGCTCCAGATCAAGGCCGGCCAGGCGACGCCCGCCCCGCCGATCGGCCCCGCGCTCGGTCAGCACGGCGTGAACATCATGGAGTTCTGCAAGGCGTACAACGCCCAGACCGAGGCCCAGCGCGGCAACGTCATCCCGGTCGAGATCACGGTCTACGAGGACCGCTCCTTCACCTTCATCACCAAGACCCCGCCGGCCGCTGAGCTGATCAAGAAGGCCGCGGGCGTGGAGAAGGGCTCCGGCGAGCCCCACGTGAAGAAGGTCGCCAACCTGACCAGCGCCCAGGTGCGCGAGATCGCGGAGCAGAAGCTCCAGGACCTCAACGCCAAGGACGTCGACATGGCCGCCCGCATCATCGCCGGCACCGCCCGTTCCATGGGCATCACCGTCTCCGACTGAGCACCCGCTCGGCCGGTCGACCCAGTGGCAGGGCCCGCGCGGCCCGTCCGACCACGAACTCCAACCCTGAGGAGCTGAAGTGAAGCGCAGCAAGGCCTACCGCGCAGCCGTCGAGAAGATCGACTCCGACGAGCTGTACGCCCCGCTGGACGCCGTCAAGCTGGCCCGCGAGACGTCGACCGTGAAGTACGACGCGACCGTCGAGGTCGCGTTCCGCCTCGGCGTCGACCCCCGCAAGGCCGACCAGATGGTCCGCGGCACCGTCAACCTGCCGCACGGCACCGGCAAGACCGCCCGCGTGCTGGTCTTCGCCGTCGGTGACCGCGCCGCGCAGGCCGAGGCCGCCGGCGCCGACATCGTCGGTGGCGACGAGCTCATCGACGAGGTGGCCAAGGGCCGCCTCGACTTCGACGCCGCCGTCGCCACGCCCGACCTCATGGGCAAGGTCGGTCGTCTGGGCAAGGTGCTCGGCCCCCGCGGCCTGATGCCGAACCCGAAGACCGGCACCGTGACCATGGACGTCGCCAAGGCCGTGTCGGAGATCAAGGGCGGGAAGATCGAGTTCCGCACCGACAAGCACGCCAACCTGCACTTCATCATCGGCAAGGCGTCCTTCGACGACACCCAGCTCGTCGAGAACTACGCCGCCGCCCTCGACGAGGTGCTGCGCCTGAAGCCGTCGTCCTCCAAGGGTCGCTACCTGAAGAAGGCCACGATCACCACGACGATGGGCCCGGGCATCCCGGTGGACCCCGCCCTCACCCGCAACCTGACGGGCGAGGCCACCACCGCCTGATCCTGAGGCGAACCACCCGCGAGGGCGGGTCCCGGCCGGGTACCCCCCTCGCGGCCTCGCCCGGCCCCCCGACCCGCCTCGAGCGATCAACCCCAGACCGCCAGTAACCCA